>NZ_DJTA01000008.1:279765-358637 GCF_002440335.1 Sphingobacterium sp. UBA6320
GCGAAGACCGCTCTTTTTTATTTTAAATAGTTTACACTAAAGGTGCGGGTGCTTCTTCTTCAAATAAAGGCAAATCTTTAATAATATTGTACCATGTAAAGATCTTTTTGATATCTGATGAGTATACACGAGATTCATCATGACCTGGTGCAATTTCGCGGAAAGTATTGCGTAATGTCTCACCGTCTGCTTTTGGATCTACCGACAATCCTTTTTCTTTGATTGTTTCAAAAACATTTAATAAACGGATTTCTTCATCTTCTCCGTAAATTGTGATGTCTTCTAAAGTCGCCATTTTTGTAGAAGATAAACTTACTACAGATTTAATCTTAGCGCTATCTAAAGTCTCTAAAATAAATCCACCTTTATTCTGTCCAACTAATTTGAACAACCCTGGTTTTCCTGTTACAGAAACTAATGCTCTTAAATTCATAATATACTTTTTCTTACTGAAAACTAGTCTTCAATAACTTCAATACTTAAAATACGGTCACCTTGACGGATATCGTCAACGATGTCAACATTTTCAACAACTTTACCAAAACAGGTATGATTTCTATCCAAATGAGCTGTATTGTTACGGCTATGACAGATGAAAAATTGTGAACCACCTGTATTACGACCTGCATGAGCCATTGATAAAACACCTCTATCATGATACTGATTTTCTCCAGTCAATTCACAATCGATTTTGTAACCAGGACCACCTGTTCCAGGCATCCCAGAAGCACCTTCGCGTGAATTAGGACATCCACCTTGGATTACGAAATCAGGAAGGACACGGTGAAAAGTCAGGCCATCATAATACCCTTCTTTAGCTAATTTGATGAAATTTGCAACTGTATTTGGAGCATCTGCTGTATAGAATTGTACAGTCATGTCGCCTTTTTCTGTTTTAATAATCGCTTTACTCATTTTTTTAAAATAAATATGTTCAAATACAAATATAAGATTTCAAAATGACTTGATAAAAAGAATGCACACTCAAGTCGGATTTCACTGAATTTTATTTGTATAAATAATTGATCCTAATAATTTTATGTTTTTATATTTTTGAGTAAATTAGGAAATTATATTGACCATTTATATTCCTAATTTATTAATATGAGTAAACTAGTCATTCGAGATTGGGCGGAAGCAGATCGTCCAAGGGAAAAATTATTAGAACAAGGACGCCGTGTATTGTCAGATGCTGAACTACTCGCTATTTTAATTGGTTCAGGTTCTCGAGAGGAGACCGCAGTAGAGCTCTGCAAAAGAATCTTATCACGATCGCAACATAATCTGGATAACCTTTCTAAAATGGATGTCGTAGATTTATGTGAATTTAAAGGGATCGGACAAGCAAAAGCTATTACAATAATAGCGGCCCTAGAATTGGGGCGTAGACGTAAAGAAGCTGATCAGATAAAAAAACCATTGCTGAATAGCAGTAAACGGGTGTATGATTATTTTAAATATCAATTACAAGATCTTCCTCACGAAGAGTTTTGGGTACTGTATCTCAATACAGCCTGCAAAGTATTGGATAAACAGCTGATTGGTAGAGGAGGGAATGATTTTACACCAGTTGATATCCGTATTATCTTACGTTATGCACTTAATTGCACTGCTAATTCCATGATATTAATTCATAATCATCCCTCGGGAACTTGTCAAGCTAGTCAAGCGGATAAAATATTAACAAAAAAAATTATAGATGCATCCACGCTAATGGACATTCGAGTCAATGATCATGTGATCTTCACAGACAATGGGTACTTCAGTTTTCGCGATGAAGGATTAATGGATTAAAGTTAGGTTATCGAGCAAACAATAAGTCTATCATTTAATCTTGAATCAGAAAATAAGGGGAGTTATAGTCTCCCCTTATTTCCATTAATCGTTAAATTTTCTTTTTTGCCTTCTATATAGAATATAGATAATTGCCAGTAAGGCAACTACTGCAAGAATTATATAACTTGAATTAGAATGTTGTTGTGTATTGACTGCATTGGTATCTGCAAAAACCAAGTTGCCTACCATTATCAGTAGAATTGTTAACCACTTAGCCATAATTTATTATTTATTTAGTAACTCCACAATATAGTGATATTTAATATATCAAGCAAATTTTCTGCCAGTTATTTGTAATTGTGGATTGTGCTATATTATTTTATAAAATAAAGTGTTGAAATCATATATTGACCATGTTTTTTTTAAAGCACTTAAGATGCTGTATAATTTTGTGTATTCTGTTAAAGGATATTTGTTATTTATGCGCTTGATGCGTTGGAATCGAATCGTGTTTTATAATAAATCTTATTGTAGGATGTTTTTTTACTTAATTCTTGAGGAATTTTTGATCAAAAGATCGATACTTGGTTTTATTTGGAGCTAATTGATATGAGTTTGATCTCTAAAAATTAAATATCAGGACTGAGTCTGTATTTGGTATGTAAGTAAATGTCGCTAAACAGATTTGGGTAGAATATTTTTTGATAAAAAAGAACGCTTTATCCTGATATGATGAATAAAGCGTTCTCTTGTTGGATCTACAAACAGCATAATGCTTGAAATCCGATTGATCGTTGTGTTAATTAACCGATCTCAGCGATGAAATTACCTATTTGATTGATTTCATCTTTATGTGCTGTGATTTGCTTAAGATTGATCGTCCCGATGATATATTTAAAGTCAGGAGCATAGTATCTTTCGATGATTTCAGTAAAACCTAGTTTTTCGATCAGGTTGTCTTCCTCATATCTTAAATACACTTTAATTTCATGATCATTGCTATAAGATAGTGCATCGATGTTTAAATGTTTCTTATACTCATATCTATAATCATAACGCAAAGCTGTGATATCAGATAAGACAGCAGATCCAGTAGGGTGACCGCCTGCGCCTTTTCCGTAGAAAAATTGCTCGTCGGCAAAAGCTGCTTTCACAAGTACACCATTATTTTCATTCTCTACATTAAACAAAATATTATCTGCACTGATAAATTTAGGAATGACATAAAGGACTACCTTACTGTTATTGATTTCACGTGCAGTAGGGATAAGTTTAATTTTAAAGTTTTTTTCTTTGGCAAAACGTATATCTTGTGCACCTAATTTATCAATACCAATATTGAACACATCATCTGGATTGACATAGATACCATAGGCATGTGAAGCGACAATGGTCAATTTAAATTTTGGATCAAATCCACCAACATCTAAAGTGGGGTCGGTTTCTGCAAACCCGAGATCTTGTGCTTCCTTCAATGCATCAGCGTAAGGTTGATTCTCGTTGAATACTTTTGACAGAATAAAGTTCGATGAACCATTGAAGATACCTGTTACAGCATGTAATAATTCATTGTCATAGTATTCTTCCAGATTACGAATAATGGGTATACTTCCACATACAGCTCCTTCATAAAGTAAGCTAGTGCCATATTCTTGTTGGATAGCCGCTAATTCCTCCAAATGCGTAGCAATCATTTTTTTGTTTGCTGAAACAACATTTTTTCCAGATTTAAGCGCACGAACTGTTAAAGCATATGCTGCTTCTGCATCATCGATTAATTCTACGACTGTATTGATATCTGGATCGCCTAATACAGCTTCTGCATCCGTTGTAAACAACTCTGGGGCAAGTGATCTTTTCTTGTCAGCATTCTTGATGACAAATTTTTTAATTTCTAAATTTAAGTTTTTAGTCTTGATAATGTCGTACAATCCTTGTCCTACAACTCCGAATCCAAACATTCCAATCGTTAATTTCTTACTCATAGTTGTTTTTTACGCTTTTATATAATGGTGCTATCTGAAATTATTTTATTTTATCGAAAGCTTGTTGTAAATCATCTTTAATATCATCGACATGCTCAATTCCTACCGATAACCGTAATAACCCAACAAATACTCCTGCTGCTTTTTGTGCCTCTGCACTGAGTTGCTGGTGTGTTGTAGCGGCTGGGTGGATGATCAATGATTTTGTATCACCTACATTTGCTAGATGGCTAATTAACTCTAGGCTATCTATAAAAGCATCGGCTTTAGTGACATCGCCTTTTATCTGAAAAGAAAGAACCGCTCCATATCCATTTTTTAGGTATTTCTGTGCATTTGAATAACTTGGTGAGCTTTTCAAGCCCGGATAGTTCACTTGCTCAACTTGCGGATGCGCTTCTAACCATCTAGCGATTTCTAGGGTGTTGTCTACATGACGCTGAACACGTAGCGAAAGCGTTTCTAGACCTTGTATAAGCTGGAATGAGTTGAAAGGTGATATAGCCGGTCCGAAATCACGAAGGCCTTCCACACGTGCACGGATTGCAAATTGGATGTTGCCAAATGGACCATCTGGGCCAAATACATCTGCGAAGACCAATCCATGATATCCTTCAGAAGGTTCAGAAAATTGTTTAAATTTACCATTGCCCCAGTTATATGTACCACCATCAACGATGACACCGCCAATACTTGTTCCATGTCCGCCGATCCATTTTGTCGCAGATTCGACAACAACAGAAGCACCATGCTCTAGCGGTTTGAATAGATAGCCCCCAGCTCCAAAAGTGTTATCTACGATTAAAGGTAAATCGTGTTTTTTAGCAACTGCAGCTATTTTATCAAAATCAGGAATATCATAACTTGGATTTCCAATTGTTTCTAAGTATAATGCTTTCGTATTTTCATTGATCAATGACTCAAACTCCTCAGCTGTTGTCTCTTTCGTGAAGCGGACCTCAATTCCAATTCTTTTAAATGCAACTTTGAATTGATTGTATGTACCACCATAAATATGGCTACTCGACACAAAATTATCACCAGCCTCTAAAATATTATTTAATGCGATGAACTGCGCAGCTTGACCAGAGGCAACCGCCACTGCAGCAACACCACCTTCTAATGCAGCAATGCGTTTTTCAAAAACATCTGTTGTCGGATTCATCAGACGGGTATAGATGTTTCCAAACTGTTTTAATGCAAATAAGTTAGCGCCATGTTCCGCATTTTCAAATACGTATGAGCTGGTTTGATATATAGGTACTGCACGTGCGCCAGTAGTTGGGTCTGCAACTTGTCCTGCATGAACTTGTAGAGTTTCGAATTTTAAATTTTTATTTGTAGACATGGTTTTTTATAATTAATTAGTTGAATATTTTCGTGAATATTATAGAGTGAGGATCTGCACATGTAGATGCACTTGCTATCCATTAAGTAAAAAATGGATAGATCTAACAATAAAACATAAACATGTGCTCAAACATTCGCATTGAAGTTGATGCAAGAGTTGTAAATGTTACGTTGGTAATTGAACTTACCCTGTTGTTTTTTTGTAATGTAAATATCATTGTCGTTTCATTTATATCCTCCATAACAATATTGATATGGACAGGAATTGGCACCTTTTCAAACGTATTTTGAAGGTTGCCAGTGGGTCATTGAGCCAGTCTCTCGCCACTTCTTTATAAATCAAGACCTGATTGAAAGGTTTTGATTAGGTGTATTTCGATTCGATCTACGTTGCAAATATATGTCTTGGAATTTAGAAACCAAAATATTTTGAATTATTTATTTAATACATGAGTAAGAAATGTAGTTTCTTTTTCTTGAGAAAAAGGTGTAATTATTAAATATGAAGAGTGTTAAGTAATTTAGGTTAATTATGGAATCAAAAGAAAACAAAGGATAAGGGAGATGTGCGTCTTCGCATTCTTAAAAGGTGAAAAAAACGCTTTGCACAAATCGGTTACAATTCGACATCTATTCGTAAAGTAGCCGCCAATCCGCTATAATTCCCATTATTATCTATCTGTCCTATAAGGACAAGAGTGATATCGGATATGCTGTTCATCAAGAAGAGCATTTACACATTGATCCTAGTAGAAATAAAGGTTGAATCAAAAGAACAAGTTGATGATTCTCTTAGTTTAGAGAAATGGTTGATTGTATGTGATCGCACAATGGCCGATGATGATGGCTGCGAACAAAAAAATGCTAGAAGTATTGGCTTCTAGCATTTTTTAACTTAAGTGAACGACCCTAAACTAATAACAGGAGCTTTATTTTATAATGCGCTTTATTTTATTAGATTTTTTAATCAACTTATGTAATTGTGTATAGTTTTCCTCTTGAATAGCATCTTTCAGAGCTTGCAACTGTTTAATATTTTCTTCCAATACTTCTAATACGTTTACTCTATTTTGTTTAAAAATAGGTGTCCACATATCGGGAGAGCTTTTAGCCAAACGTACTGTGGATTCAAATCCAGAACCCGCTAATTCAAATATCCTGCCCTGTGATTTTTCTTTTTCTAATACCGTTAAGGCTAGCGCAAAAGAAGTCAGGTGGGAGATATGTGAAACATAAGCGGTATGGGTATCATGTTCTTCCGCAGTCATAAATGACGTGCGCATTTCCAGTTGTTCAGTAATGGAATCTGCGAGTTCAAAAGCGTCTTCATCAGATTTAAAAGCCTCCACGTAGACCATCATTTTATCTTTGAACAAGTTTGGTAAAGCTGCTTCTGGGCCAGAATATTCAGTCCCTGCCATAGGGTGAGCCGCCACATACCGACCACGATTTGGATGTTCTGAGATCAATTGTAAAATATTAAGCTTAGTAGATCCCATGTCAATAATGACTTGGTCTGTTACTAGATCTAATAATTTTGGTGCCAACGAGATAATCGCATCCACAGGAGCCGTGAGAATAATGACCTTGCATTTTTCTAGTGCCTCTTCCAACGTTGCTTTCTGATCGATAAAGCCAATTTGCAATGCTTTTGTTAAGTTAGCATCACTTTTGTCGACACCAAATACCTGATCACAAAAATGCTTTTCTTTTAGTTTCATGGCGACTGAGCCACCAATTAAACCGACGCCAATAATGGCTATATTTATCATGTTATTTTAATCTTAATTCGTTTCTTTAACTTCTTTAATTCGCTCAATAGCCTCTTGCAACACTTCAACTGAAGCACATAAACTAATTCTGATATAGGAGTTTCCAGCAGTTCCAAATATACCTCCTGGAGTAATGAAGACACGTGATTGATTTAATACCTCATCACTAAGAGCGTAGCCCGATTCGTAACTGTCAGGAACTTTTGCCCACACAAATAAACCAACTTGATTTTTTTTGTAGATACAGCCTAGCATGTTCATGATTTCAAAAACTAATGCTCTTCTTTCATTGTAGATTCCATTTAATTCTTGATACCACGATTGATCTAATTGTAATGCTTTGGCCGCAGCAAGCTGTGCTGGCAAGAACATGCCAGAATCCATGTTGCTTTTAAATCGCAGCACTTCATTGATACGTTCTTCTGCACCCACTAACATACCGATTCGCCATCCAGCCATGTTCGATGACTTACTTAATGAATTAAGTTCTAAGGCAACATCTTTTGCTCCTTCAATAGACATAATGCTCTTAGGGCTGTCTGTCAAGATAAAACTATAAGGGTTATCGTGGCAGATTAAAATATGGTTTGCCTTTGCAAAAGCAATCAATTCAAGATAAAATCCTTCATTCGCACTAGAGCCCGTAGGCATATGTGGATAGTTGATCCACATCAGTTTTACTTTCGATAAATCGTTTTCAGAAAGCTTTTTAAGATCAGGTAACCAATCTGTTTCCTCAGATAAATCATAGGTAATAGCTGTGGCTCCACTTAGTCGCACTGCAGCGGCATAAGCAGGATATCCCGGGTTTGGTATTAAAACCTCATCACCTTCTTGCAAGTAAGTCATGCAAATATGAACAATACCTTCTTTAGAACCTATTAAAGGTAAAATTTCTGTATTTGGATTGAATGTTGCCTGATAATAGCGTTGATACCAATCTGCAATAGCTTGTCTCAATATAGGCGAGCCTTTATAGTTTTGATAGCCATGTACATTGGCTTTAGCCGCTTCTGTCGTCAAGGTCTGAATTACTTCAGGATGAGGTGGTAAGTCTGGGCTTCCGATACCTAAATTAATCACACGAGCACCTGCTTTATTGAGCTCATCAATTTCTCTTAATTTTTTTGAGAAATAATATTCTTCGGTTTGTTGCAACCTTTTGGCAACTTCTATTTGCATTATGTTCTGGTATTTTACTATTTACAAGGACTAAATTAGGTTTTTTCTATTAAAATAATAGTATAACCCATTGTACATTTTAAATAATGTTGCTTTTTAAATTATTGATATTTCCGTTGCATATATTTTTGTTGATGTAGTGCATGGTGTTATTGCATTCATCTTGATCAAGATTGCGGTTTTGAATTCATCAAAACATGGAGCATGATTATCAATAGATATGGTGTACGTTGATATCAAGTATAAAAGGCTTTTTTATCCGTAATCTATTGTAATACGTCTCGATATATATGTAGAGCGACCCCAATATATCTTATACATGCAAGCAGGTTGCGAACAGGGTAGTATCATGGTGAAAATACTATAAACACGGACTGAACACGGACTCAACATGGACTTAACATGGACTTAACACGGATTTAAGATGAATATAATAAGCATATCATACCTATTTATGATGAAGCAAACTCGAATAATCTGCGAATACAAGCTCTACTTATTGAAAAGCTAATGCCAATAAAAATTGGGTTTATTGTTGTTAAATCGTGTTTTTTGTAAATTTATTAAAAGATTAGTAATCCCCTCAATAGATTGATTGGCATAAACTAGAGTTATGCTTGAACGGTTAATAATCAATCAACGAGTCCGAGTCAATTATGATCAATAAGATGTTTTCTGAGTTATATTCATAAATCATAATGCAAAACCGCTAGGTATATTGTGGTTTAAATTTGGTGTTTATTGGATGAAATTTATAATATCATCGAAGTGCAAGATTTCATTCCTTGAAAGTATTCCTTATATATTGCGCGTAATTTTAGTATTTTTGCTACCTTAATATTATAAATGAAAACTTACTTTAGGTTATTATCTTTTGCCAAACCCATTGAGAAATACGCAATTCCGTATATTATCTGCACCCTAATTACGGTTGTATTCAGCACATTGAATTTGGCGTTATTAGCTCCTTTGTTGCAAACTCTTTTCAATACAGATCAAGTTTCTTCTCATGTAGTATTAGCAAAGCCCGATGGATATTTTGATATTCTCGGTTACTTCAATTATTATGCAAGTCTGGCTAACCAACAGTTCGGTGCTTATGGTGCATTGAAGTATGTCTGTATCGTGATCGTAATTTCCGTATTTATAAGCAATTTGTTTCGTTATTTAGCCCAACGAATTATGGAAAATTTGCGTATTCACACTTTATTGAATTTACGGAAGACGGTATTTGATAATGTCATGGATCTACATTTAGGCTATTTTAATGGACAGCGTAAAGGCGATATTATTTCCAAAGTATCTTCTGATGTTCAGGTTGTACAGTATTCTGTTACAGGTACATTGCAGGTTGCTTTTAAAGAGCCACTTCAACTCATTGCATATCTGGTTATGTTATTTGTTATTTCTGCAAAACTGACTTTATTCGCTATGCTCGTCATTCCAGTATCTGCTTTTTTTATATCTAAAATTGTTAAAACTTTAAAGGCACAAGCGATTGCTGGTCAAACATCTTATGCGAATATGATTTCTTTCTTAGATGAGGCATTATCTGGTGTTCGTATCATTAAAGCCTTTAACGGAACAAATTTCGTTAAAAAAAGATTTAATGATGAGAATGATCGTTATGCGGGTATCATGCGTGCAATGGCAAGGCGCCAACAAATGGGTTCACCTGTATCTGAATTGTTAGGTGTGATTATGGTCGCTATCATTTTATTATATGGTGGTAATCTGGTTTTATCAGGGAGTGATGAGTTTGGAGCATCTGAGTTTATTGCCTATATCGCTATCTTCTCACAAGTAATGCGTCCTGCAAAAGCATTGACAGATGCATTTAGTAATATTCATAATGGTATTGCGGCTGGTGAGCGTGTACTGGAATTGATTGATACCAAAAGTGAAGTTACTGATAAGCCTAATGCGAAGAAAATTACTGATTTTAAAAAAGCGATTGAGTTTCAGCATGTAGATTTCGCTTATGGTGAGAAAAACATTTTAAAACATATCAATCTAATTATTGAAAAGGGAAAAACAATAGCGCTGGTCGGTCCTTCTGGAGGGGGTAAATCTACTTTGGTGGATTTAATTCCGCGTTTTATGGATGTTACAGCAGGTCAAATTTTGTTTGACGGTATAGATTTAAGGGATCTAGATCAAGAATCTCTACGCACAATGATAGGTGTAGTGAATCAAGAGTCTATCTTATTTAATGACACCATCTTTAATAATATTACCTTTTCCAATACATCTGCGACCCAGCAAGAGGTTGAGAATGCTGCCAAAATAGCTAATGCTCATGAATTTATCTTGAAAACAGAATCCGGTTATCAAACGAATATTGGTGATCGTGGCGCTAAACTTTCTGGTGGCCAACGACAACGAATTTGCATCGCGCGAGCTGTATTGAAAAACCCACCCATTATGTTATTGGACGAGGCAACTTCGGCATTAGATACGGAATCCGAAAAACTAGTTCAAGATTCTTTATATAAGCTTATGGATAATCGTACTACGGTAGTCATTGCACATCGATTAAGCACCATTCAGAATGCAGATAAAATTGTGGTGATAGATGGTGGCCAAATTGTAGAATTTGGAAGTCATACAGAATTGATTCAGAAAGAGGGTTTGTATAGAAAATTGATCGATATGCAACAGTTCACAGATTAATGGTTATTTCATTGATATTGCTGTACCAAAAACAAGGCTAGATTCTACGAATTTAGCCTTGTTTTTGGTACATTTGTTATAGACTAGGAGACATGATAATGGATGCTAAAGAAAAATTAAATTTCTTACTTTCTAATCCGCTTTTGGATAGTGAGTTAAGAAATATAGCAAATAAAGTGTTGCAAGAAGAACGCATCACATTTGATGAGGGTGTATACCTTTATAAAAATGCCGAATTGGGTTATTTGGGTGTTTTAGCGAATTATATTCGGGAGAAAAGACATGGGGATATCACATTTTTCAATCGTAACTTTCATATTGAGCCTACGAATGTGTGTGTTTACGATTGTAAGTTCTGTTCATATTCCCGTATGATCAAAGAGCGTGCAGAAGGATGGGAAATGGAGGTAGATGGTATGATGAACATCGTAAAGAAATATGATGATGAAGCCGTTACAGAAGTTCATATTACTGGAGGTGTCGTGCCCAAACAAAATCTTGATTTCTATGCGGAATTTTTTAAAAGATGTAAGGCACATCGTCCAGAATTGCACATTAAAGGTTTAACGCCAGTAGAATATTACTATATATTCAAGAAGGCAAAACTGAGCCATTATGAAGGTATGAAATATTTGCAGTCTTGTGGTCTGGATTCGATGCCTGGTGGTGGAGCAGAAATCTTCCATCCAGAGATCAGAGAGCAGATTGCACATGATAAATGTACTGCAGAACAATGGCTAGATATTCACGAGCAAGCACATAAATTAGGGATGCATACCAACGCAACCATGCTATACGGTCATATTGAAGAGTTTTGGCATCGTGTGGATCACATGGAAAGATTGCGTCAACTGCAAGATAAGACTGGAGGTTTTCAAACTTTTATTCCATTGAAATTTCGAAATAAAGAAAATCAAATGTCACATATTCCCGAGGTTTCTGTTATTGAAGACTTGAGAAATTATGCCATAGCACGTATTTATTTGGATAATTTTGATCATATTAAAGCCTATTGGGCAATGATTTCACGGGATACAGCTCAAATGTCATTGGCATTTGGTGTTGATGATATTGACGGAACATTGGATGATACGACGAAGATCTACAGTATGGCAGGAGCTGAGGAGCAGAACCCGGGTATGTCAACGCAGCAGTTGGTTGAGTTGATTCGCAAGGTAGGACGTCATCCAATAGAGCGTGATACCTTATATCAGGTTGTCACCGATTACAAGGATGTAGTTTTTGAAGACGATAGCAAGAAAAAAAATTATTATGCACTACCTGTTGTAAATAATTAAGATATATTTTGAAAAAGACTTTTTATTTTATTCGCCATGGACAGACCGATCTGAATTTGAAAGGTATTGTTCAGGGGCGTGGCGTGAATTCTCCACTTAATGAAACGGGACTGGCACAAGCTCAGGCTTTTTATGATGCTTATAAAGATATCCCGTTTGATAAAATTTATACCTCAACCTTATTGAGAACACATCAGACAGTAGAATCTTTTATCAGAGATGGTATTTCTTGGCAAGAACTCGAGGGTTTAGATGAAATTAGTTGGGGAATCTACGAAGGTAAAGAGCAAGACGAATCTATCATGAGTGGATTCAATGAGCTGGTCTCAGCATGGAAAAATGGTGAATTGGATGTCAGTGTAGATGAGGGGGAATCTCCTAATGCATTGATGTTACGTCAAAGTGAGGCCATCGCACATATGGTTAAACAAGAGCATGAAGAAACCGTATTGGTCTGTATGCATGGTCGCGCATTACGTATTATTCTTTGCCTATTGACAGGAGTAGATGCCTCAAAAATGGATGAATTTCCTCATACAAACACTGCCTTATATAAATTAACGTATGATCATGATCAATTTGAAATTATTGACTATTATAATACGAAACATCTAGAGGTATTGACAAATGGATAAAGTGAGAGTATCGGCAGTTTCGTATACGAATACATTGCCGTTTTTAAATGGGATTAGACAATCCGCAGTTTTAGATCAGATCGAATTGAGCTTGGATAATCCGAGTGTATGTGCCCAAAAAGTGATTGATGACCAAGCTGATTTAGGTATAATTCCTGTGGCGGCTTTATTAAGTCTTCCGCATGCGCATATCATTACCGATTATTGTATTGGTACAGAGGGGGCTGTTGATTCGGTTTTTATTTTTGCTCACAAACCGATTGAAGAAATCCAGACATTATATTTGGATAAGCAATCACGTACTTCTAATGGGTTAGCACGAGTACTGCTTAAAAATCATTGGAAGCGCGACGTGAGGATCGTGACAGATATCGAAGGGGCTGACGCGTATGTACTGATCGGTGACCGTACGTTTGGTAAGAAGAAGACGGTACCTTTTGTTTACGATTTAGGACTTATGTGGAAAGAATTTACAGGTCTTCCATTTGCATTTGCAGTCTGGGTGAGTACAAAAACATTAACAGTAGATTTTATAAGGTTATTTAACGAGGCTCTAAAAGTAGGCGTCTCTGAGCCTGAAGCTGTAATTCCGGGCCTACCCAAATATGAAGATTTTGATTATCATCATTATTTAACTTCAAGCTTAAACTATCATCTTACTGATGATAAGAGGAAAGCTATTGATCAATATTTAGTTTTATTAAAAGAGTTAGATACTTAGCAGTAAAACAAAAATTGGTAAAAAGCGATTATGGAGATAATCGCTTTTTACTTTATATTCTTAATTATAGGAAAGTAGTTTGATTTCAATAAAAAAAGATATGAACAAGATTTATTTAGCAGGAGCTATGGTAGTGGATCCGAATAACAGGCTTTTGGTTGTTAGGAAAAAAAATTCTGCATATTACATGATGCCAGGTGGCAAGATAGAAAAAGGTGAGCTTTCTTCTCAAGCACTTGTTCGAGAATTAAAAGAAGAGTTAGATCTAAATATCTCCTTATCTGAGCTGGAATACCTAGGGTTTCATGAGACCGAAGCTGTCAATGAAGTTGATACCATAGTGAGGGGAGAGATCTTTAAAATTGAATTAAAAGCAGCCCTAGATGTCTTTCCACAGGCCGAGATTGAGGAAGCTATTTGGTTAACAGTGGATAATTATGAAAACTATCAATTAGCTCACCTTATCGAACAATTTACTATTCCAATTTGGAAAGCAGGTACTTTTGAATATTAAAATAGAATTTAAAGTTTAACCGATCTCATATTAAACACACATTATGCTATCATTTGCAAATGCTAAAATAAATCTGGGCCTACATATCGTAGGAAAACGGCCAGATGGTTATCATGATTTGGAAACCATATTCTATCCTGTTAAATTATATGATGTGGTCGAAATCATTCCTTTGGAATCCGGTCCAACTGTTTTTTATTCAGAAGGCATTGTTATTCCTGGAGAAGGAATGAACCTTTGTGAGCGTGCTTATCAATTAATTAAACAAGATTTTGATATTCCATCAATCGCAATTCATTTAATAAAAAAAATTCCTATAGGTGCTGGAATGGGAGGAGGTTCCGCTGATGCTGCTTATGTTTTGAAAATGTTAAATGACAGTTTTCAGCTTGAGCTGTCTGTTAAACAATTGCAGACGTACGCGAAACAGTTAGGCGCAGACTGTCCATTTTTTATAGATAATAAACCTGTATATGCTACAGGAATAGGAACCGATTTCTCTCCGATTGAATTAAATTTAAGCGCTTATTATATCGTTGTTATTAATCCTAATATTCACATATCAACAGCAGAAGCCTATCGTGGAGTAGAAGCTAAGCAACCAGAGTTTGATTTAAGATCGATCATCAAACTCCCTATACAAGAATGGAAATACTATTTGAACAATGATTTTGAGTTGAGCATATTTGAACAGTTTCCAAAAATAAAGGAATTAAAAGATGCACTATATTCTTTTGGTGCTATATATGCTTCCATGTCAGGTTCAGGTTCTTCCGTTTACGGGATTTTTGAAAATCCTGTAGCATTGGATGACTTAAAGGTTTTTGGAGATATTTATTATCCAATAGATCTCTCCTGACCGTGTGTAATGCGTAGACAGAAAATGGTCTTTAATTATAAAATTGGTTATTATCCCAAGTTCATCTCTGTAGATTTCTTTTTATAATTGATCAATAAATTACGGATTTGTTTTTCATTATTAAGTATATTTTAGTACTGTTTTTTCGCTTGTTACCGCAGTAAATAAAGTGAAAAAACAATACTAAATTAAAATGTTATAAAAAGTAATCTCTCGTAGTGGAAGATTCATTGATCTTATTTGGTCTAATAAAATATCATACTCATCAGGACTCTTCATCCACTTTATAATCGATCAATTCTTTAGCCTCTTGTAGCACCAATCTTAATTTTTCTGGACTTAGTTGGAGAGATTGGAGAGCATTTTTATCTTTTAAGATATCTTTCACCAATATGATCTGATGTTGCAATAGTGTTTTTTCCTGTTCATCAGTTAGTGTGGTCAAGCAGGTCACCGGATAAAATACGGCTCTATCTACACGTCTTTTTATACTATTGTCTTCGGGATAATCCCATGAAAGAAAGTTTACGCCATAGTATTTTCCAAAATCTTTAGAATCAGAGGTTAAATAAGCATTGGTGACAAGCCAGCCTTGTGTAAACTTTTTGTATTGCCCAAAAAAATGATAATCAATATCACTGATGTCGTTAAATCGAGACAAAAAATACATCGGGGTTGTTACCGAGATTTTAGCGTCAATATCATTTCTGAACTTACATTCAATAGCAAGCATTTCATTGCCTTTAGCAGCCACTACATCAATCTCATGTGACACAGCATGCCCCTGCACTGTTTGTCCTGTTGTACTTTCAAATCCATACTCTTGAAATAATCGACCTATCCATTTCTCGAAATAGAATCCCTCTGGGCCAAGTTCGCGAAGTGCCTTTTTTAGACTATATCGAGCTGCAAGCGAGTTTCTTTGAGATTTCAAAGCCTCAAAAGCTAATTGGTATAAGGCCTTCGTACTGATACCATCAAATAATTTTTCTTTTATTTGAGCGTACACTTTTTCTACCTGATCATGATTAGCTCCCGAACGTGTCAACGAGTGACGTAAACTGTCGCTATTAAATGGGACTAACTCCCCAGAATATTTTTTTACGAGCATAAGATCTTTAATAAGTTACTCCATTTTTAAGTTAACAATACAATTTACGTGCTAATAATAGCAAGATAACTAAAAGAGTTCCTTAATTAAAATATACGTACCCACAAAAAATATAAACCAACCAAAAATTGGTTTTAACTTGTCCGTCGCGATTTTTTTTTGCAGATAACTACCTATTGCTACACCTAGGATCGTTATAGAAAGTAGCTTTACTAAGAAAAACCAATCCATTTGTACATGATCTATATCTCCTAAAAATCCGATGAGTGAATTTAAGGTTATGATGGATAGCGAAGTGCCAATTGCAATTCGGATCGGCATGCGCAATAAAATAACTAAAGCAGGAATGATTAAAAATCCTCCACCAGCTCCTAAGAAGCCCGTCACTAAACCAATTCCAATTCCCCAAAAGATCATTTTTGTTATTGGTTGTTTTATAGGATGATTGGTACTGACCTGAATCTGTTTATTTTTGATCATACTCCAGGAAGCGCCCAACATCAATACCGCAAAAGCAATCATAGTGATCGTTGATTTTGTCAATTGAAAATGATGGATTTGCAAAATAACTTCTGGAATATGGACCAGTAAAACTTTACGAACGATGACGATGACAAAGACGGAAGGAATTCCAAAATAAGTCGCTGCACTATAATCCACACCATTTTCTTTTATTTTAAGGAAACTACCTATTAAGCTCGTGAAACCAACAATAAATAGGGAATACGATGTTGCTAATGTAGGATGTATATGGAATAAGTAGACTAAGACCGGTACAGTTAAAATGGAACCACCTGCACCGATTAATCCGAGCGTGATACCGATGAAAATGGATAAAGTATAACCTATGATTTCCATCGTTGAAACATTGTGTCGCAAAGAACGGAATAAATATTAGTAAACAAAAACAAAACTGTACGCAGATTGTTATAAAAAGTAGAACAACTTATAAAATTTATACATATGGGTACGTTAGTAGATAAAGTAATTAGCAAAGTTAAAAGTAAGGTAGACGAAAACTGTGAAAATGGTAAAATTGAAACCTCAGAGCGTATACTTTCAGTTGTAGCTGGTGGATTTATATTAGGTGCAGGTGTGAGGTTTTTAATAAAGCACCCTTTAACGGCACTTTCTGGGTTGTCTCTAGGAGGAGCACTTGTCTACCGAGGTGTGACTGGCAAATGTGCTGTCAAGAAAGCCATTGAGGACGATGCCGAGCGTGTCGAAGTTATTGAGCATCGATACTTTATAAAGAAAGATTAAGTTGATAATAAGCAATTTCGATATATAAAAAGCAAAGATCTAATCGTGATATATTAGGTCTTTCTTTTTTACTCTATGATCCTTATTATTTTTATTTTAGACGTGTAATAAAATAGAATTATTAATCTCTCCCAAATCCGATAGCTTTATATATAATTTACTGAAAATCATGTAGTTATTATTTAATATACGGTAAATAAGAAAAAAAAGCTTACATTATGCTGATTTTTAAAGTAAAAGATAAAAAATATTGAAATTTACAGAATTTGGTTTAGCATCTTCGTTGGAAGAGGGCTTAGATAGCATGGGATATGAAGATGCAACACCTATCCAGGAACAGGCAATACCTGTTGTGCTGGAGCATAAAGATTTGATTGCTTGCGCGCAAACAGGTACGGGTAAAACAGCATCTTATTTACTACCCGTTCTACATCAGATCGCCGAGGAACAATCCGACTATATAAATACGTTAATTTTAGTTCCAACTCGAGAGCTGGCTTTACAGATTGATCAGCAAATCATGGGTTTAGGCTATTTTACTGGAGCCACTTCCATAGCTGTATACGGCGGGGGAAATGGAATGGATTACGAACAGCAACGTACAGCAATAAAAGAAGGAGCGAATATTATCGTGGCAACGCCTGGTCGCTTAATTGCACATTTGGCTTCAGGAAAACTTCATTTTAATAAAGTGAAGCATTTTATTCTTGACGAAGCCGACCGTATGTTAGATATGGGATTTCATGAAGATATTATGAAAATTATTAGTTTTCTTCCTGAAAAAAGACAAAATTTATTGTTCTCTGCCACGATGCCAGGTAAGATTAGAACACTAGCTAAGCAAATATTACACAATCCAACGGAGATCAATATTGCTTTATCAAAACCTTCTGAAGGTATTAGTCAACAGGTTTATATGGTCTATGATGATCAAAAAACAGCGTTGATACAACACATTCTTACCAACCCTATCTATACAAGCACCATTATTTTTGCCTCTAAAAAAGAATTTGTAAAGCGATTATCTATTGATCTGCATAAGAATGGGATCGCAGTTGAGGCATTTCACTCTGATTTGGAGCAGGTGCAACGTGAAGATATCATGAATCGCTTTAAAGCAAAAAAGATCAATGTATTGATCGGTACTGATGTTATTTCCAGAGGTATTGATATCGTAGGGATCAGTTTGGTTATCAACTATGATGTACCGCCGGATCCAGAAGATTATATTCATCGTGTGGGTCGTACTGCTCGAGCAGCGACCACAGGAACAGCAATTACTTTTGTTAATCAGAAAGATCAACAGCGCTTTGCCAAGATCGAAGAGTTGATCGGATCAAGTATTGAAAAACTGCCACTTCCAGCAGGTTTTTCTGAAGGTCCAGTTTTTGATCCAAATCGTTTTTCGGAACATAAAAAGAAAAATACAAGAAAGAAGAAATTCAAAAAATTCGTTAAGAAAGATTAATTATAAAGGGTTTGGCCATGTCAAACCCTTTATAATTTAATAATTATTCGGTGATTAATTTTTATTTGATATGGCACGCACATCTTGTATAAGCCATTAACTTGCCTTGCTTATGTCTCTTGTTAGATATCAATTTCTGATGAGATGCATGCCTACCATAAGTGCAATTGAAAATTTTATGTATTTTAGATTTAAAATTGACCTTGCATTAATTCATATCGCATGAACCGTTACACATCCCAGCTCTATAAATATAGGTATTGCATCGTCAATGTATGCTTTTTTATCAATTGTATATCCTTATTAAATGCCCAAACAAAAGCCTCATCGGGTGTTGATTCCGTTTATGCTGTGATAGATCCAAGCTATGACAAAGTGAGCAAAATTCATCGATTTTGGCTCGGAGATTCCTATCGCAAATTATACAATACTCCAGTAAAGATGCGAGTGATGAATCTTCAAGATGAATTTGGGGGTCTCAGCATTGTTAAACTTGGAGGAGGGATGCAGACACAATCGTTACGGCTACGAGACAGCACGGGGCGAGAATGGGTGCTGCGCTCTATAAATAAATATCCTGAAAGAAGTCTACCTGAAAATTTAAGACATACTATTGCAAAAGATATTGTACAAGACCAAATTTCTATCGCTCATCCTTTCGGAGCACTGACGGTGCCAACGTTTAATCGTGCATTGCAAATTCCACATGCAAGCCCTTTATTGGTCTATGTGGGGGATGACCCTGGCCTAGGAGAATACCGCCAAATTTTTAGAAATAGAGCCTACATGTTTGAACCTCGCGTACCCTTAGAAGATGAAAATGCTAAAACGGACAATACGCTCAAAGCACAACGTAAGTTAGAAGAGGACAATGATATCCAAGTCGATCAAGGATTGACGTTGCGAGCAAGGTTATTAGATTTTCTATTAGGCGACTGGGATCGACATGAGGACAATTGGCGATGGGATGCTCAAAAAGTGGAAGATAAGAAAGTTTATAGTCCCGTGCCACGAGATCGAGATAAGGTTTATTATAAAACTTCCGGTGTATTCCCTGTCTTACTGTCTATGCAGTGGCTGAAAGCACATTTACAACCTTTCGGAGATCATATTCGCAATGTCGGACAGTGGAATTTCAATGAAAGGCACTTTGATCGTTATTTCCTGAATCATTTAGATGAAAAAGAGTGGAAATCTGAAGTTCAGTATGTTCAAAAGATCATGACCGATTCCTTAATTGATGTTGCTATGGCTCAAATGCCAGATACCATAGTAAAATTGAGTGCTGCGGAACTAAAAGGACATATCCGTGCAAGGAGAGACAACTTGATGGAGACGGCCCTAACTTATTATAGGGACTTAGCAAAAAATGTCGATATAGCCGCCTCAGCGAAAAATGAATTCTTTTATTTCACCTATCATAAGAATGGTTCTATTGAATTGGAAATTAGGAACAAGAAAAAAGATGGATCTGTAGGTAGAAAATTGGTTAAAAGAACGTTTTATCCAAATGAAACCAAAGAGTTAAGAATTTACGGTCTCGCAGGGACAGATGTATATCATCTAAAGGGAAAGAGTAAATCAAAAATAAAACTCAGATTGATTGGTGGGAAAGGAGCAGATAGTTATTACGTAGAGCCTACTTTCGCCCGTAGTAATCGCGTGTATGTTTATGATGATAAAACCGACCAAAATACATTTGAAACGAACAATGCGTTGCAATTAAAACTCTCTAACGATAGCCTTATACATCATTATGATCGGAATAGTTTTAAATACGATAGAACAGGTATACTCGCATCTTTACAGTACAGCGTAGATAAGGGACTCATGTTAGGAGCTGGCTATCTAATCGAGAAACAAGGGTTTAGAAAAGATCCCTATGCATTTAAGCAAGATTTTTGGGCACATTATACCACAGGTCGAAAATCATTTAATTTCAAATATAGTGCTGATTTTAAATCGTTATGGAACAAAAATGATTTTTTAATACAGTTGGAATCCGATGGACCGAATAACCAGGAAAACTTTTTTGGGTTGGGAAATAATACAGAATTTGAGGAACGTAAAAGTAGGGGAATTCAATATTATCGAAATCGATACGATCGAATTTATGCCAACTTTTTATTAAAAAGGGATTTTGGTAATCATTGGAATTGGAAAGCTGGATCTTCCTCTGATTTGATCATCAGCAATGAAGAAGATAACAAAAGTCATTTTTTTGAAAAGTATGCTTTGGAAAACCCCAGCATTCCAGTTTATGGAAAATTTTTCTTTACAGGAATTTTAGCGGCTTTGCAATACGATAGCCGTGATCAAAAAGATAATGCTAAAAAAGGTGTTTTTTGGCACAATTTGATTGAAGCAAAAAGTCAGTTAACTGCCGGTAATCATCAATTTATGAGAGTAAAATCGACATTTAGTTTTTACAAAACAAATACTGCAGATTGGATCACATTAGCGAATCGGACAGGATTTGAAACTTTGTTCGGTGATCCTTTAATTTTTCAATATGCGCAGTTAGGTGGTGAAAACAGCTTACGGGGATTTAATTCTAAGCGTTTTACAGGAAAGACGATGCTCTACAACAATTTTGAATTGAGACTTAAAGTTTGGAGTTTTGACTCTTATTTAGTTCCAGGAACAGTTGGAATCATTGGTTTTCATGATATAGGGCGGGTTTGGATGTCTGAAGAATCTTCTAGCCGATGGCACACGGGATATGGCGGTGGATTATATATCATACCTGCTGATCTTTTGGTCATTCAAGCTGTTGGAGGATTTTCAAAAGAGGGGTTTCGTCCTTATCTAAGTATTGGTCTCCGCTTCTAATCAGGATATTTTTGTAAATGCATAAATGGATTTTTAAACGAGTGTCTAAAAATCCATTTAAGTATATTTTAAACAGGTTGATCTTTTCCACCGAAAGTAACCAATACCATCCCAAAGACAATAATGGCTGAACCTAAAATTTGCAACCAAGTCAACGGTTGTTTGAAGATGAGGGCCATAGCAAGTTGTACCGTAAGAAATGTTCCTCCCGAACATAAGGCAATTACGATAGGCTGAGGAAAAGTTTTAAATAATTGAATTAAAAACCAACTTGCAATTATTAGAATTAAATTTCCTGCAATCAAAGCAGCCCAATGGTATTTAGGATGAATGCCTCCGTACTTGAAAATAACCGTAGATATAATCTGACAAATCCAAAAAGAAACAAAAAAAAAGTAGTTCATGTCATTAATTTTTGATGAAGATAAATTAAATCTAATTGAAATTTTAATAATATCTGCTATTTCTTATCAATTAAATTGCCAGTTAAGATTATCTTTTTGGAAAGCAAATCGTGAAGCTTTGATCGCTCATGAACGATGTGGACGGGCTAGCGTCTCAAGTTATTTGGAAGACCACCTTAAGAAAGAAAGTGGGATAGTGTCGATTGAATAATTATAAAGTATATCCTACTAATTGAAGATTGAGGTGCAAGATTGATCCCTCAGACTTTAAGTAATAAAATTGGCCCCATACAGTATTTAAACTTTATGGGGCCAAATATGAATGTCTTAATTTTTAATAATTTTAGATACCCATTTCTTTAAGGATAAATTGTGCATTATCAATTTTGTCTGCTACCCACAATACATAACGAATATCGACACCAATTGAACGGCTATAGCTATCATTCCATGCAAAATCGTTGATAGTCGCATCATATGAGCGATCGAAGTTGACACCGATCAATTCACCATACGCATTCATAATAGGCGATCCCGAGTTGCCACCGGTCGTATCCATATTGTAAAGCATATTCACAGGCACATCATTTAATTCTTTTTTAACATATGGTCCAAAATTTTTATTTTCCCATGCCGTTTTGATTTCTGAAGGATAGTCAAAGTCTGCTTCACCAAGATTACCCTTTTGTATGATACCCGCTAGTGTAGTGAAGGGTTTCATATAAGTAGCATCTACTGGTGAGTACCCTTTTATATTACCGAATGTCAATCTTAAGGTCGAGTTGGCATCTGGAATGAAGTTTTTGGATTGGTACAATTCCTTAACAGCAACATAGTCACCCATCAATTTATTGAGGACACCATCTCTTCTTTTTTGCTCTACAGCAAAGTTTTGGATATCAAAATCTAATGCAGATTGGAATTTTAGCAGTTCATCAGAATAGGCCAACAGACTCTTCGAATTTGCTAAAATATGATTGAATACTTCTGCACTATTATTTAGTTTTGATTCTGTAATTAATTTTCCTGCATATGCTCCAACGAGTTGTGGATCTTGGAATTTTAACTTTTGAATGCTTTCAATTTGATTATTGCCTTGGAATGCATGTGCATCTTCAAGCATCTTAGCGAATATTCGTAGATCCGCATATTGACTATAGCTTTCATAGATAGCCTCTAAATTTGTTTTTAATTTAGCGCTATTCAATTCAAAAAATTCCTGTTGTTGTTGTGTTGTTTTTTGTTCTAACATAGCTGCTTTGAAGATATTTATTTCTTTTGCAACACGCATTAGACTGGTACTCGTGTAGATATTATTCATCCACATTTCTTTGTAAGCGTCTTGGTTGATCAAGTTATACAATCCATCGATATCACTCATCAATGTACCATATTTAGTTTTCAAATTTGCTTTGCTGTTGATAAATGCGCTTAAAGCCTGATCCTCTTTTCTTTTAGTATCAATCAAAGCAATATTGCGGAGACCTTTTAGTTTTCCTTTGTAATTTTTAAGCACATTAGCATTTCTTTTGATACGTGTTGCCAGGTACAGGGCAGCATTGTTATCTGTTTTGCCCGCCTCATACATACGATCATTTTGAAATTCGTACAAATTAGATACATAAGGCAACAAAAAGTTTTGCTGATATTGGATGTATTGTGCAGGGCGATGTCTAAATGTACGTCCTGGATAACCCAAAATAAATACAAAGTCATTTTCATTAACACCTTTTGGATTTACTTTTAAAAATTTCTTTGGTTGATAGGGTACATTATCTTTTGAAAATTTGGCAGAAGCCCCATCTTTACCCACATATGCGCGTAAGAAAGAATAATCACCTGTGTGACGAGGCCATACCCAATTGTCTGTTTCACCACCGAACTCACCGATATTTTGGCGAGGAATATAAACGAGACGAACGTCTTCAATAGTTTTGTAACGAAATAGAACATATGTTTTACCAATAAACATTTCGGAAACTTCTGCTTTTATCGTTGGATCTTGCTTTTGCGCTTCAGCAACTAATTCCTGTTGCTTTTTCTTTATTACATTGATTCGTTCAGAAGGATCGGTAATCTGTGCAACAGCAGACAATATTTTGTCAGATACATCCTCATAAGAGTCTGTTATACGTATGGTTAGACCTCTAGCCTCAATCTCTTGTTCATGCGATTGTGCAACGAAGCCATTTTTAAGGTAATTATTAATAGGTGTACTAGCTAATTGTACAGCAGAGAACGCACAGTGATGGTTGGTGATAATCAGTCCGCTACCAGATATAAATGAACCCGTACATCCACTCACTTGTACCAAAGCATCTACTAGACCCACTTTTCCAGGATTATAAATATCTTTTTCACTAATTTTTAGGCCAGCACTCTTTAAGCCTGCTCTGCTTAATTCGCTAAGTGGAAACATACCTTCGTCAGGTGATTTCGCTTGGATGGTAAAGGCAGTTGTTGCTAAAAGAAGGAGCAGGCTCCATGATTTGGTGTTCAATAACTTCATGTTTGTATATATAATATTAATAGGAATGTTTCGTTTCCGATCCAACTCCAAAGATAAAAAATAATAAGTATATATCTTTCGCTCTTCATTCGATCATTTGGTATGAAATATGTTTGTTACTTTTGTACAAATAAAATTGCTAAGATGACGCTCATCCAATTAGAGTATATAGTCGCCGTTGATACATATAGAAACTTTGTAGCCGCTGCCGAAAAGTGTTTTGTGACACAGCCCACATTAAGTATGCAAATCCAAAAACTGGAGGAGTCGATAGGAGTTAAGATTTTTGATCGTAGTCGTCAACCTGTCGTTCCGACAGAAATAGGAGATAAGATTATCGCACAAGCACGTACTATCCTTATTGAAAGCAAAAAGGTATTGGAGATTGTACAAAATGAAAATGGAGAATTAGATGGAGAATTACGCATAGGAGTCATTCCTACCATAGCGCCTTATCTGCTACCTACTGTATTGACAAGTTTTATGGATAAATATCCTAAAATACAATTGCAGATCTGGGAATATACAACTGAGCGAATTATTCATGAGTTAAAAGTAGGTCTTTTAGATTGTGGTATCTTATCAACGCCCCTGCATGAAGCCGGGATTGTCGAGAAACCACTATTTTATGAAAATTTCGTTGCTTATATTTCCGAACAAAGTCCACTATTTGGCAAAAAGATGTTGAGTGCAGATGATATCGGAGAAGATAAGTTGTGGTTGTTGAATGAAGGACATTGTATGAGGGGCCAAGTGTTAAATATTTGCCATCATAAACATAATTATGATACTTCGGGTCGCTTTGAGTATAATACCGGTAGTGTTGAGACATTAAAAAAAATGGTCGATATCAACGCTGGTATTACGATTTTACCTGAATTGTCGATTGTGGATTACAATGAAGACCAGCTTAATCGTATTCGCTATTTTAAGGCTCCTGAACCGGTGCGAGAAATTAGTCTTGTAACGACACAGAATTTTGTGAAAAAACATGCCATAGATGCATTATCAAATGAAATCATGGATGCCATACCAGATAAGTTCAAAACAAAGAAAAAAAAGGAAGTTCTAAGTTTTCAATAAAATGATTAATCATACATTAAGAAGTCGGCTAAACATGAAATTAAATGCGCTCAATAATTGGCGTATGCATAAGATTTCAAATCGTAATTTCATCATTATCCTTGCTTTTGTAGTCGGAATATTTGGAGGGATTGCGGCCTCCGTTTTAAAGGCTTTAACACATTTCATCGCATCAACCTTGCAAGATGATGTTGATTGGCACTATAAATATTCATTTTATTTATTTTTCCCCTTACTCGGTATATTATTGAGTGTATTATATGTGCGTAAGGTTTTAAAATCAAAGAATTTAGAGCATGGTATAACTCCTATCATATACGCGATTTCTAGAAAGTCGAGTAATATCCCTGCACATAATATTTATTCACAGATTGTTACCTCTGCCATGACTGTAGGCTTTGGAGGATCTTGTGGTTTAGAAGCTCCAATTGCAATGAGTGGGTCAGCAATCGGATCAAACACAGGGCGTTTTTTTGGGTTACAGTACAAAGAGGTAACGATGCTGCTGGCATGTGGTGCAGCAGCGGGTATAGCCGGCGCTTTCGATAGTCCGTTGGCAGGGATGGTATTTGCAATCGAGATTTTATTACCTGAATTTTCTATTCCGGTGCTTATTCCTTTATTGATCTCTGCGGCTATGGCCTCCGTTATTTCACAATCTTTATATAGTGAACCTTTATTTCATACCTTTAGTACAGAGTGGGAGGTCTCAGCCTTATTTTTCTACTTATTGTTGGCCCTTTTAGTTGGTGGATATTCTGTTTATTTTGCTAAAATAAGTACTGTCGTAAAGAATTGGTTTGCTCATATTCAAAATCCATATAATAAGGTTTGGGTCAGTGGAATATCATTGGGTCTAATGATCTTTATCTTTCCAGCTCTTTATGGGGAAGGTTATATTGCTATTCAACAAATTTTGAATGGTCAATTTAATGCAATTGTGAAAAACAGTCTGTTTTCAGATTATCAGGATATCGGTCTTGTTATATTAGCCTACTCGGTATTAACGTTATTTGCAAAATCTTTTGCAGCCTTATTTACACTAAACGGGGGTGGTAATGGTGGAGTTTTTGGACCAAGTCTGGTCATGGGAGGTTTACTGGGCTTTGCGTTTGCATATGGTGTCAACCTCACGGGAGTGACCGAATTAAATGTTCCTAATTTTGTAGTAGTGGGTATGGCAGGAGCATTAAGCGGGATTATGCATGCACCATTAACAGGAGTTTTCCTTATTGCGGAAATTACAGGCGGTTATGGTTTAATGGTTCCGCTCATGCTGGTTACTTCCATTTCTTATTTAATAAATAGATCTATTCAGAAATATTCTATCTATACCAAGGTATTAGCAGACTCCGGTGATCTGCTCTCGTATGAAGATAAAGATCGATCCGTATTGAGTATGATGAAAGTCCGATATGTACTGGAGACCAATTTTGTAATTTTGCGACCTGATGAAACGCCTAAGATGAGACAATCGGATATCATCCATAGCAAACGCAATATTTTTCCTATTGTCACTGAGAAAGGAAAACTATTGGGAATCCTATATAGTGAACGCTTATTTTCTATTTTACTAGGTGAGGAGGAAGGTATCGATCAACCTTTTCATAAATTAGCTGAAATACCAACCGATCTTGTTAAAATACATGAAGAAGATATGGAATCGGTCATGCTTAAGATGAAAAAAGATGATGTCTGGATTTTACCAGTCATTGATAAGGACGGAAATTATCTTGGCTTTGTGTCCAAGTCCAGTGTGTTTAATAAATATAGAGCACTACTGATGAGGCAGGGACATTACCTAGAATAATATTAATGGCTTTGAGATTAATTTCTCAAAGCCATAATTTTTGAAACATATTTGCCAATAATATCAAATTCCAAATTTACTTGAGTACCTACTTCCACATGCTTTAAATTAGTATGTTCAATAGTATAAGGAATAATAGCTACAGAAAACTGATCAATTTTTGAATTAACCACTGTTAAGCTTATTCCATTTACAGTTATAGAACCTTTTTCAACTGTTATGTTTTGTAGGCTCGAGTCATATTGAAATGTGAATAAAAAGCTTCCATCCAAATCTTGTTTTCCTATACACGTGGCCACTTGATCAACGTGCCCCTGGACAATATGCCCGTCAAAACGACCATTAGCCTGGGTACATCGTTCGATATTCATCTCATCATCAATTTTTAAATCATTTAAATTTGTTTTCTGAAGTGTTTCATCGATAGCAGTAACTTGGTGGATATTATTTTCAATGCCTACCACAGTCAAACAGATTCCATTGTGGGATACACTCTGGTCTATCTTCAATTCATTTGAAAGAGAACTCTCAATAAATAAATGGATATTGGTATCTTCCTTTACTATATTTTTCACCTTTCCTAAGGTTTCAATTATTCCTGTAAACATGCGTTTTTCTATTTTATACAAAGATATAGATAAAATAAGGATATAAAAATGATTAGAATCATTCTAAATTGTAGATTTTCAACTACAAAATTTATATTCATAAAAAAAGAACATTTAAATAGTTGTAATAGTGTTATTTATACACTATCTTTGATGTATCATAATTTAGGTTTATAATTGGTTATAAAGGTTTTCATTCTCCCCGTTTGAAAACCTTTTTTTATTGTATTAATATATAATTTATTGTTCAAAGTTTAAAAAATATCATTATTATAAATTTTTAATTTTATTTACCTTATCGGCATATTCTATTAATCATCTGCTTTAGTGTTGAGCATACACTTTACATATTAGGGTATTATTGTAGGTTTACATGGTTAAAATGTTGAAAATTGGACTTCATTTAAGTATAATTATTTATTGTTTTAAAATAAATAATAGGTGTTGAGCGCTACTATTTTAAATGTTTTTAAATTTTGATGGAAGAATTGTTTTGTAAGAATAATAAATAAATTTTACCTTTGACTTAGGTTTAGGTTGATTACCTCTTTCAAGAGGTACTTTAAAGCCTGGGAAATCGCTCGATTCTCTCAGGCTTTTCTTATTTTTATCCATATTATGAATCATTTTTCTATTTTTGAGTCTTAATCATTTATCCCATACTATGCGAATATTATATCTATTGCTATCGCTTTTTTTGTCGCAATCACTAATGGCTCAGAAAGGAATTTTAGTTGAATATCAAAGATCAAGTAATAATAAGATCTTAGAAAGTCAAGATCCAACTTTAGTTTATGCAAATGCCGAACAAACGGTGATCACAAGTCGGAAAATTGTAAATGGAGAAGCAAAAACTCCTTATGAAGTTTTTGTTGTCAAGCGACCTTCCAATGCCTATTATAAATTAACGCAAATTACAGCTCAACAACAGATTGCGACTATTGATTCATCTGCGATCAATAAGCAAAAGCTGGAAATCACCACAGAAAGTAAAAAAATATTAGGTTATACCTGTTATCGAGCAAGAACGACTGTAAATTCAAATAGTATTGATATTTGGTATACAACAGAATTAAAAATAAAAGGTGGTCCTTCGGACTTAGGTCAAAACTTAGGTTTTGTTCTTGAAGTGGTTCGCAATGGTAATTCTGCGGTTACAGCAAGTAAAATTGAGCATCTAAAAACTTGGCCACAGGCTTTATCGTTACCGGCTAATCTAACCTATGTGGACGATCTGACCTATAAGGATTTGCTATGGAAAAGTAGATTTATACAGATACCTATTTTTAAAAATGAAAAAATAAGTTTTTCTGATGATAGTAAATCTGATAGTATCTTAAGATTTGCGCAAGGTACTGTCATTGTTAAAAAAGTAAAAATTCCAAAGATTGCAGCTGGACAGAACGTATTTATCCAATTGATCGAAAAATCAAAAGGAGATGCTTACGATCGCACAGGCTCTGTTTTTATCATTCCTCAAGATCAGCAACTTTCTTTTTTGGACGGAATGCAGCAGGGGATGAATACGCTTCCTTTATATGATAATGGTAATGGTAAAAAATACCAAGGTGTAGTCCGAACTGCAAATTATACACCCATCTTAGAACTCATGCGCTTTTTTACTCCATTTGGGGTAAGTCAATTTAATTATTTGAAGTTGAAAGGCAAAACTTGGCAAGATTCTGTAGCGTATAGACAGGATATTACTGAACTCGCAAGTGCGATTAGCGATCAAGAAGTTTACGTTGGAACTTTCATCGGCAACTATGACAAAAATGGACACGAAGTGAGCTTAGAGTTAACCGTACATCCTGGGTTTGATAATAAACAAGGGTTAAAAAAACTACTTCCGATTTTTAATACAACCAATGTAATGGAAATGGGCGGTCAAGAGTACGGAACGATGTTCGACAAAGAAAAGGGATTAGAGGTGACTTTTGAATTGAAAGAAGATGCCTCAAATGTTCAATTACGCTATGTGACAACTGGTCATGGTGGCTGGGGCAATGGTGATGAATTTGTTCCAAAAACAAACAGCTTATTTTTGAATGGGACTGCACTTTTCAGTTATACACCATGGCGCAATGACTGCGGTTCTTACCGTTTAAGCAATCCTGCTTCGGGAAATTTTTCGAATGGACTGTCTTCATCAGATTTAAGCCGTTCAAATTGGTGTCCTGGAACAGTAACTTACCCTATATTCATTGATATAGGTGATTTAAAGGCGGGTAAACATACCGTAAGAGTACAAATACCTCAAGGGGAAAGCGAGGGGACAAGTTTCAGCAGTTGGAATGTGTCTGGCGTATTAGTATATGACTAAAAATAAAAGGGCTGAACATACATCTGTTCAGCCCTTTTATTTTGAATTATTACCTTTTTTAGACGTTGAATCTGAAATGCATAATGTCACCATCTTCAACAATATATGTTTTCCCTTCGACAGATAATTTACCAGCTTCTTTACAAGCTGCTTCAGAACCTAATTCAATGAAATCATTATATTTAATAACCTCTGCACGGATAAATCCTTTTTCAAAGTCAGTGTGGATTACACCTGCTGCTTGAGGTGCTGTAAATCCCTTTTCAATCGTCCATGCGCGAACTTCTTGTACACCTGCAGTAAAATAAGTGGCCAAGTCTAGAAGTGAATAAGCAGCTACAATTAATTTCGACACTCCAGATTCTTTCAATCCTAAGTCATCTAAAAACATTTGACGCTCTTCAAAGCTTTCTAATTGTGCGATTTCCGATTCAATTTGAGCTGAAATAATCAATACTTGTGCATTTTCATCTTTCACTTCCTCTTTTACACGGTCAACATAAGCATTTCCAGTATTAACAGAAGCTTCATCGACATTACAAACGTACAATACAGGTTTAGCTGTTAATAAGGCTAATTCTTGAATAAAATCAAAATCATCCTTTTCGATTGGTGCAGTACGAGCAGATTTACCAGCTTCTAAATGATCTTTTACAACAGATAAGATTTCATAAGTGCGTTTAGCATCTTTGTCACCACCTGTTTTAGCCATTTTTTCCACTTTTTGAATACGTTTTACCACCGTGTCCAAATCTTTCAATTGTAACTCTGTGTCGATGATCTCTTTATCACGGATCGGATCTACAGATCCATCTACGTGTATGACATTGCCATCATCGAAGCAACGTAAAACGTGGATAATTGCATTTGTTGTACGGATATTGCCTAAAAATTGATTACCAAGACCCTCACCTTTAGAAGCGCCCTTAACTAAACCAGCGATATCAACAATCTCAATTGTGTTTGGAACAATTTTTTGAGGATTAACTAATTCAGCTAATTTATTAAGACGGGTATCAGGAACAGTGATCACCCCAACATTTGGTTCAATAGTACAAAAAGGAAAGTTTGCCGCTTGTGCTTTAGCGTTAGACAAACAGTTAAATAGTGTTGATTTACCTACGTTAGGTAATCCAACGATACCGCATTGTAAAGCCATAAAATATGCTAGTTTTTTGAATTTACGCAAAGATAAAAAATAAGTCGAAACTTTCTATGTATCTTTAATTATGTTGCAGTGGTATCAGGTAGATAAGACGACTTCTTATCAAATCAATCAAATTTATGAGGTCAAGGCAGGCAATCATCGCATCTGTATTGTACATGACGGTTCTGGATGGAGAGCTTTTTCAAGAAAATGCCCACATGCGGGAGCCTCATTTGTAACAGGATGGTGCGAAGGAGAGGACCTTGTATGCTCCTATCATCGACATCGGTTTAATCTGAATACCGGCAAAGGCTGCTCTGATCAAGGTAATTTTATAAAAATATATCCGACCAGAGTTGAAGATAGTGTTCTTTTTGTGGGTATTGAAACATCTCGATCTTTCTTTACTCAATTATTTAAATAGGTGCTTCATAATATTTCAATAATCGGTTATAATGATCTTGTTAAGGATTTTATTGAATGAAGTGAATAGATACTTGATGTCAATAAATATCTTTAACTATCGTTTGCTAGTTTACTGAATTTATAATTGATAAAATCATCGAAAAGAAATGACAAAATAAAGGGTAGGCTATAGCTCCGCCGTCTATGAAAGGGATCTTGTACCACATATATTTCATAAAATTTAGGCAAATGCAAGGTCTCAAAGATAAATATACATCCACAACGTACACAAAACATGAAGATCAATAAGTATTTTCAACCTATTGATCTAAATTTCTCACCTGATTAGCAAAACCTTTTATTAATGCTTTCCATTGCGGATAAGATGCTCCTAAAGCCGCTCCTAGACCCACAATAAAATTTCTGACATTATCAATTACCTGATGGTTGTCTGTATTGGGTATTTCGTTTCGGCCAGCATATTGGAATAATAGACTATTGTTTCGTTGCTCAAGAATTAAAGTGGAAGTTGCTATACCTTCAAAGAAATGAGCAGTGTCTTTATTATCTGGTTGAGTTGGATCAGGGCAAGGTTTTAGACTGATGGATAGTATTTTATACTCATTCATGTTTTTTGATTCTAAATTAACGACATTTACCCAATCATAGCCTTTTGTGCGAGGTAAACCCGGTCCCGGAATATCAATTCGAATATAATCATGTAATTGTAAAGGTCTCTCTAATGACGATCCATCAGAATCGACCAATTGAAAAACAGCTGCTGGCACTTCAGCAATCTTATGCCAATCATTGATGGATAATAAATTGTATGCTGCTTTTATAAATGCTTGATTAGCAATGTGAGTATTTGAAAACTCAACCGATTCAAAACAGTCCAATTGATTTCCTTCTTTTTGTGTTGGAATGATATTTTTCATATTTTTTATTTAAATAACAATTCATATGATACTAATGTTTATATCTATTTTTAAGTATAGCTAACTGCAGTCAATGCAATATAGATGATCCATGTATAGCAATACCCTACGCGTCTTGATCAGCGTAGGGTATAGTTTTATAAAAATGCAGGGTGATCTAACTTGACTGCGATGCGATTGGCAGCATTGACTAGTCCCACATGACTGTATGCTTGCGGAAAATTACCCCATTGACTACCATCCTGTTCATCGACATCCTCACTAAATAAGTTGAGATGATTACCATATTTGATCAATTGCTTGAATACTTTTTGTGCTTCATCCAGACGACCTACACAAGCTAATGCCTCTACATACCAAAAGGCACACACCAGAAATGTTGACTTGGGTTTTCCAAAATCATCCTTATGCAAGTAGCGATAAAATAATCCATTTTCACCCTTCAGTTCTTTTTCTAGTGCTTCCAAATGATGTTTTGCTTTTTCACTTGATGGATCAAGATAGTTCATCATGATTAATTGTAAAGTAGAAGCATCTAAATTTGAGTTTTTAGTTGCAGTAGTATATACCTTACGTTCTTCATCGTAACAACTTTCAATATGTACACTAGCACGTTCCCGTAATTGCTGCGCTTTTATTTTTATATCTTGAAATCCGTATTGCTCTGCAATTTTTAACGCTGCTGTTGCACCAGCCCACTGAAATAAATTGGAATAACAATGTCTATTTTCAAAATTTCTAAATTCCCATATGCCGGCATCAAACTCGTCGATGGTACTTTCGATCTTATTTAAGATATAATTAGTCCATGACTTGGCCAGTCCCGTATTCTGATGGCTAAATCGGTGATCGGTAAACATGGGAAGCAGCGCGAGTAAAGCTTGACCATAGACATCATTTTGAACATGCTCGTAAGCCTGATTTCCTAAGCGTACCGGTTTATTACCCAAATATCCTTCCAGATGGTCAAGGGTACTTTCTGTCAAGAGATGCTGCCCCATGATCCCATATAAAGGTTGCAGACGTCCGAGATCTGTCTGGGTGATATTGGCAATGTAGGAAGCATATTTTTCCATTTCTTCAAATTGTCCTATATGGCTCAATGCCGTCAATACATAATAACTATCCCTGAGCCAACAATAGCGATAATCCCAATTACGACCACTACCCGGATGTTCGGGTAGGCTAGTAGTACTTGCGGCAATCAATGCTCCAGTATCTTCATATTGATGGAGCTTCAAAACCAGCGCAGATCGGATCACCTCTTTTTGACAGAAGGAGGGAATAGAGGCATTTTTAACCCACCGTTGCCAATAGGCTTTTGTTCTGCTTAAAAAGTCTTCGGCAGTACGCTCTATAGGTGCTTCAAATGGGCTTCCAAAGGTCATAACCAGATAAATCGTACTACTTAGTACGTGCGGTATATCATCAAAAAAATGACTGACAGGCATATTTGTTGCTAAACGGATTTTAATATCTTCTTGCTCGAATTGAATATGATTACTACCTCTATTTTTACTAAACCCTTCTTTTCCATATGCATATTTAGGTGTGCACCGCACACGAATTTTAGGCCGCCCTTCCAGTGGTTCGACCTTCCGAACCAGCATAAGAGGTTTATAATATCGCTCATATTGTTCAAAGCGGGGTGCAAAATCTGTTATCCTATAACTTCCTTCGGCGGTTGTCAAAGTGGTGCATAAGATATTCGTATTTTCAATGTATTGCTGATCTTTATTGGTGATTTCTGATGTAGGCAGAATTGAAAATTCACCACCATCCTTTTGATCTAACAAACTGCCAAATACAAATGAATCTTCAAATGTCGGCCAGCATAACCAAGTTATATTTCCCGTATTATTGACGTGAGCTATATACGAACAGTTGCCAATGATCCCGCTATTGTATTTATGCTTCGCTGTTTTTGTCATAAGTTTTTATTTTGATTTCAGATGATGTGGCGTTAGTCTCTTTTAGTTTCTTTCTGTTGTAGGCAAAATATTCGATCAGTTTAACTGCTTCCTGTTGCGTGTCGACATAAAACTGTGCTGCTGACTTTTTGTTTCCTACTTTGATGGTGATCGCATCGGCTGGAAGCTCTAAAAACATATCTTCGTCAGTAGCGTCGTCACCGATAGCAAAGATAAAGTCAGGATTATAGCTGTTTACAATATCCATAGCTGCTTTACCTTTGTTTAGTTCACTGTTTTTTACTTCAATTACTTTATCGCCCATTAATAATTGTAGACCATGTTGTTGCACAAGGTAACGTAAGCTTTCCACGAGTTCCAAGGCCCTTAAATGACCCAAGCCAGGCTGTGCCTTACGATAATGCCACGCTAAAGAATAGGATTTTTCTTCAATCACACAACCAGCTGTTATATTAGCAAATTTGGTCATGATATGCTTGACCGGAATTTTCCAGCGTGTGGATAATATGGCTCCACTTTGCCATTTATGTGTAGGATAATTGCTCCATGCGCCATGTTCGGCAACTAAATAATATTGTTCATTAGCAAACCAATTGTCAAGTGTTTCATGTGGTCTACCGCTGATAATGACTACTTGGCTCTCGTCATTTTCCTGCAGCATATTAAGTGTTTCGTATAACGATTCGGTTGGTATAGCAGCAGCAGCATCATTTTGAAAACCGATCAAAGTACCATCATAGTCAAGGAAAAACAATCTCCTTGTGGCACGATTATATTGATCAAGAATCGCTTCCTTGGTTTGCGTATTAATCCTCCTTGCCATTTCATTCTGTTGAAAAATTTTGATTTCGCGAAGCCTGTTAAAGAATAATCGTACCCAATGGCGAACATTGAATTTTTTAACGATTTCGATGCTGTCATTCAACCGCATACGTTGCTCGGCTTCGGGCATATGCAAAGAATTGTATATAGCCGTTGTCACTTGGTCGGTGGCATTCGGATTGATCTGGATAGCTTGGGTCAATTCTTTGGCTGCACCTGCTAGTTCACTCAATATCAAGACCCCATTTGTATTTTCCTTGCTGGCTATATATTCTTTACACACTAAATTCATGCCGTCACGCAATGAGGTGATTAAACAAATATCAGCAGCTACATACAAGGATGACAATTCTTCTAATGGAAAAGAATTGTAGAAATAAGCTATTGGTGTCCATTCGTTACTTCCAAACACAGCGTTGATGTGACCAACGGTCCGGTCGATTTCATCCAACAATTGTTTGTATTGTGCCACGTGATCTCTTGATGGTACGACAATCATATAAAGTACAACTTCACCTTTCAGTTCTGGGTTGGTGACCAGTAAGTTTTCAAAAGCCAGCAAACGTTCAATAATCCCTTTACTATAATCTAATCGATCTATACTTAGGATTATTTTTTGGTCTTTGTAATAATCTTTTATCGCTTGTGCACGTGTCTGTATAGGTTCACTATTAGCCAGTTGGGAGAATTTTTCAAAATCTATACCCATCGGATATACTTCTGTAAAAATACTACGACCACCGGTATGTAAACAATTATTTTGTACACTAAGTCCTAAGATATGTGCACATGAATTGAGAAAATGTTGTGTGTCGTTGAACGTGTGAAATCCGATCAAATCAGCCCCTAACAATCCATTTAACAATTCGTTGCGCCAAGGAATACTTCTAAAAACCTCATCGTTAGGAAAGGGGATATGTTGAAAGTATCCAATTGCGATGCTTGGATAGGATTTTCTGACTAACTCCGGCAAGAGCATCAATTGATAATCATGGATCCATACCTCATCTTTCTCTTGGACGTTTTGCTGATCAACTACATCAGAAAATTTTTCATTTACCTTCTGATACATTTCCCAATCGGGAGTCCGGTACACCGCATATGAAGGTCTGTAGTGGAATACTGGCCATAAGACTTCATTAGAAAATCCTTCGTAATATCCTTTTAATTCTTCCTCTGTTAAGAAAACAGGAATCAGGTTGTGTTCTGCTAATCCTTTGGAAATAATTTCTTCTTCCTCAGTATTTAAAGGAATAATACCAGGCCAACCAATCCATATGTTTTCGTCACTTTTGTAAACTGAGCCTAGACCTGTGGCTAATCCTCCCTCACTGGGGATAAATATGAGCTCATTGTCCTTGCGTTCGATGCGTATAGGTAATCTATTTGAAACGATGATCGTTCTTTTCTTATACATGATTTTAATTTTTTATTATAAAAGCCTATTCAAATAAAAATGATAGGTTCTTCTAACTGATATTGTCTTGATTTTTTATGGTTAAATATTTTTCATATTATTTATAAAACCAGGACTGCTGCATATCTTTGATCGATGTTGTAAGCAAATTGACCTTAATTTAACGATTGTAAATGTAAAGCTTTGAGTTGTTGAATGTCTGTTTTGCGTCTCTGATGGAATAGCTGTTTTCATAAATATATTACTTGATATAGTCTATTTACAATATGTGCAATTTGAGTAGCTGTAAGATATAGATGTAAATTGCAACATATTACAAGCGAATTCCTAGCCAAAAAAGCTGATATAAGATGAGAAAATATGGTTTTATCAAGTGACCGTATTAATACCTGCTATATGGTGTTATATTGATTTATATATTGTGCAACAGGGGATTAGTAATTTTTGGATGCAACTCCTGATGATTTAAGAGATGTTGTTTGTGAAATTAATTTTTACAGTTGTTTTCTTTGATTTTACAAATTGGGTATTTATACCCTTTGCTATAACCAGCTCTATACATTAAAATGAATGTATAGGAGTTCATTTACTTTTTAAATTATTATGAGTAGGTGAACATTTACTGATGGAGAGGTGTTTATATATCGATAGTAATTACAAATTTAATAAATGTATTTATGATGGATTATGTAGAGACCTCCACGTTAGATATTGTCGGTAAATTTTTTAAGGACAATAATATTAAAGTATTTGTTGGAGAAAGTATGACCGGTGGTTTTTTAGGAAGCATATTAAGTATGCAAGTTGACTCAGGCGATTATTTTTTAGGCGGGATCACAAGTTACGCTACCTCTGTTAAAAAATCATTACTACATGTAAATAAACATAGCATTGAACATTTTACGACAGAATCAACACAAGTCACATATGAAATGTTGGAAGGGCTCAAGAAACTTGTTGATGCAGATGTATATATTGCGATAACAGGAATGGCTTACCCAGACTCTGATGCTGTACATGATCATCACGCCGAAGTCGGAGATATTTTTATAGCAATATGTTTTAATGGCATATATCTACAAAAAAAGGTACATTGCATTGATTGCAATCCGGCTCAGATTTACATCACAGCTGTCAATCATGTCATTTATGAATTATACAATTTCATCGAAGATCATGAACTGAATAAAGAACAATAGTGAGTTGTTCACTATTGTTTAATCCGCCAGCATGCTGGGAGGGAAGTCTTCCACTATTGGGAAATAAAGATAAACGGAAGTGCCTTTATTGATTTCCGATTCTATTTTGATGCTTCCTCCAAGTCGTTCCATGATCCGTTTAACTAATGAAAGACCTACTCCGGTACCCTCAATATCTTTAACATTGCTTCCCCTTTTAAAAATTTCGAAAATTTGAGTAAGATTTTCTTTTGGAATACCAATCCCGTTGTCTTGGATCAGATAACAAACTTGACCTCCTTCGAAATAACTATTAATATATAAGGTAGCGGTGGTGACATGTGTTGAATATTTGATCGCATTACTGATTAAATTGCTAAATATTTGATAGAGTGCGCTTTTTTCAGCCCATATGGGCAATAATTTTCCATATTCAACTTCATAAGACTTATTTTCGTAAAGTAAGGAGCTGTCATTAAAAATCTGTTGCAGGTTGTAGGCCATTGGAATAGGTTCTTTAGATAAGCTATTCCCTTTCTGTTGACTCAATGATACCACATTATTAATGATCTCTTCGATACTCTCTGTACTTGCTATCAGATTGCTATACCATTTTTGAAGCGCTACTGCATTAAGCACATCTTTACTATTTTGCAAAAATTGAAGACCGATTTTTAATATAGAAAGAGGATTCTTTAGGTCATGAGAAAGTGTAAAGGTTAGCATCTCCAATTCATTATTAGAAGCTACCACCTGTTCATTCCATTGTTGTTTCTCTTTAAGCTTACTGACAATAGATTCTTTTAAAATCTGATTTAATGTCAAAACAAAATTGATCTCGATATCATTCCACGATTTTGCAATATCTTTATTACTACTTTCCGTAATGACTATTCTTGGGGTATTTTGTTCACTGGTTAATGGGTTTAACTGCAAATTTAGTACTTTACTTGCGCTCTCTTTACGAAACCAGATCAATATCTGATCATTTAAAAGACCAACTTTAAGATACATCAAGCCTGCAAATGGCAGCCGACCTTTGAATTTTTTAGCATGTGTTTCTCTGAAATTATTATCTTTAAACAGTGATTTTTCAGTATGTGCCTGTATAAATGCTACTATCTCGTAAAGTTGGGCTTTAGTAGGGCAGATTCCATTAAAACAAACATCCCCTTGATTAAATAGTGCAAAACCATCAGCATCAACCATATCCATGATGATGTCCATATGTTTCATCAATGCACAATTTACACTCTTACTTTTTAAAAGGTCAATTTTTAAATCAACTTCAGCTGTTCTTAAAATCTCGTTTCTTTCAAGTAGATTTTGCTTGAGGTAACTCTCATATTTACTCGTCGCGTTCTGAATTGCGAATGTACATAGTTTACGTTGCTGGAGGTCGATATTTTTTTCTTTACCGTGATGGGCGACCAATAGACCCCAAAAGTTGCCATCAATATGAATTGAAAAAAATAAAGCACTTACCACACCTTTTTCTGATAAAAAAATTTGATGAAGCTCTGGAACAGGGACTAGTTGGCTTTCTAATAATATGAAATCTTGTTTATTAGTATAAAATTTTTGATTGTTGTTTTTTAAATTTGGGCTATAGCGATAGGAGCACATACTATAGAATGGGAAAACTTCTTTGGGCATAAAGCTTTTTGAAAACTCCATGTCTTTGTAGTATTGTTGACCATCTAACGTATCTTCAGCTACTACGTGGCTATATCCAGTTTCTTCTATTTGAACAACAAATACGTGGTCAAAATGTAATATACGATTGATAGCATGACAGACTAGGTCCCAATTATTGGGTTGTATGGTATCAAGTAAGAAACTGAATTCGTTAATTTTCTTTGCTGAAGTATATTTTTTGAACTGTTCCTCCCATTCAATAAAAATTTGATCATCGTGTAAGCTTAACTTTAAATAGACTCTTTTGTTAGCTAATTTTATTGGAATAATCTGACGTGGAATAACGTGGTCCTTAATATTCTCGATTAGTCGATGAATTTTATTTGTATGCTTACCAAAAATAGTAGGGCCTAAAGATTCTAGAGAACAATCAAGTACATGATCGATATGATCGATCTTTAGTTCTTCTAGAGCATTTTCACTAATGCCAATAATATGCAAATTAAGATCTAATATGATGATGCTGCCGAATTGCTGGATATTAATCGTATTTTGACCTGAAATATTTAAATCGACTCTCATATAAAATATATACTCCTATAATGCCCTAAATTAACGAAAATAAATCATAACTATCAGAATGATATAATGGCTTTAAAACTTCAACTAAATTTAAGTATTTCTATGATCAATAGATAAATGACAAAAAATAAAATCACTGGAACTTTTGTGTTTTTTAATTTGCAGATTTTCAGATTTATATATTTCTTTAGATCATGTATCAACACCAGATTGACATATAAATACTAAATAAGTAACCAAGATAACGCAATATGACCACGTATTAATACGGTTGAAATCACGTATTATTTATACCGTGATAGGATCGATATTTGTAATCGATAACACGAATTATAAGGTGTTAGATACATAACATTTTTTTATAAATCTTGGGTATGCAGTCACGAGAAAAATTATATAAATCGATTATTAAAGAATATGAAGATCAAAATTTACTATTGGGAAAACTACTTCATGAATATATAGCTCAAGATTTATATGCAATACAGTTAACTTTACAGCGTTATTCAATAGAACAGGGACATTCACTACCCATTGATCAAGTCAAAGATATTATTAATGGTACGATCGGAAAGGTTCAACAAATGGCGAATGACCTTTTGCCTGTAGTGTTAAGAGATTTTGGCTTCCAAAGAGCCATAGAAGATTTATTTCTTCAATATAGTAGTACCAAAAATGAAGTTTATGTTGACAAGGCCGTCAACAATTTGGATTTTAATTTTCAGCTCAAGTTATTTCAATTGGTACAGTTTATGTTGCGAGCTTCGTTCATAACTGATAATGAGTGTATATTAGTAATTAAATTAGTGGTAAATAAGGATAATCTATTATTGGAAATGGAAGGAGTAAGTGAAAATTATACTAAAGAGCTTAAAAATTATAATAAAGAAAATATCAGAAAATTGCAAGATCGCGTAAATTTATTTGAAGGGACACTCGACATCAATACAAGTTCGGATAGAAATAAGATCGTTGTTAATGTAAAATTAAATTAATCATGATTAAAATTGTTTTGGCTGAAGATCATTTGGTCGTCCTTAATGGAGTTAAATTATTGCTTGAATCACAATCTGATCTCGAAGTTATTGATCAAGGCACAAATGGCAATATGATTTTAGAGATTTTAAAATCTGGAAATATACCAGATGTGCTTATTACAGATATCAACATGTCTGATATGGATGGGTTAGAATTGATTACTCATGTAAAAAGTGACTATCCAACAATTAAAATAATTGTCCTTTCCATGTTAAATAACGTGCAACATGTATTACAGGCTTTCCAAAATGGTGCTAATGGATATTTGGTTAAAAATGTGGGATATGAAGAAATGCTATATGCAATAAGACATGTAGCAAAGGGGGGAAAATTTATATGTGAAGAGATTAGCATGATTATGTTAGATACGCTTCAAAAATCGCCTACAGCATTTCTCAATATAGAACAGATTATGCTTAAAATTGGTTTATCGGAGCGTGAAATGGAAGTATTGGAACTCATCGGAGAAGGTTTTACAAACTTGCAGATCGCTGATAAATTGTTCTTAAGCAAACGCACAGTAGAGGGGCACCGACAAAACTTACTAGAAAAAACCGGTGTTAAAAATACAGCAGCACTTATAAAATATGCGATCAAAACAGGCTTAATGCAATAATTTTTTCACCATAATCTCGAGGTTACTTGGGCGTATTAATACGCAATAGCCTATGATTAATGCGTATATATCGATAGATAACAAACAATAGCTTCAAAATGAAAGTTAGTTATATGTAAATCAAATTAAAAAAGAATATGAAAAAGTTCAAATTGATAACATTAACAGCATTTTTATCTTTAGGTATATTGGGTGCTTGTAAAAATAATACATCCAAAACTGATAGTGAAGGAAATAATAGTAAAATAGCACCATCGGCTGGTGATGAAACACGTTATAATTTAAGTGAGCAACAAGAAATGAGTATGCAAGGTGATACCATAAAGGTAGATTCGACTCAGAGAGATTCGATTAAGTAACTAAAAAAGCTAGTCATGGAAAATAATTTAGATAATAAGACCAATTATTCAGAGAATGAGGTCCCACAGGAAGCACATGAAGAAAATGGCGATAAACCTGCTGCTAAAACTATACCATGGGCGATCTGGATTGCAGTTATTGTGATGATCGTCGTATTTCTTTACATGTGGCAAAAGTAGTTTTTGCTTTTATGCATTCCACAACAGATCAGTTATGTTTTAAAGATTCAAGTCGTTAGCGCCGACTGATGAACAGGTTAAATAAACACAATATCTGTTGTGGAATGCTTGTTTTATTATTTGATATGCTCTTACACCCCAAATAAGAGTTACAAATTAAGGTATTTTTTTAATTCGAATTATTATGAAAGTAACAAATCAACAAAATCCTTCCTATCCACAGCCACCATTTAAAAAGCAAGATCAAATAGTACCAGGCATCTCTGCAAAAATGGATCCTGTGCCCGATCACGGAGAAAAAACATATATTGGAAATAATCTCTTAGCTGGTCAAGTTTGTTTGATCACAGGAGGTGATTCTGGGATAGGAAAAGCTACGGCTATAGCTATGGCTCGGGAAGGAGCGGATATTGCCATCATTTATCTTGACGAAATTGAAAATGAAGATGCTACAGATACTGCTGGTTGGATTGAAAAAGCGGGTCAAAAGGCTTTGTTAATCCGAGGTGATATACGCAATGAATCTTTCTGCCAATCAGCAATTCAGCAAACAGTAGAAACATTTGGTCGTTTAGATATTTTAATTAATAATGCTGCTTATCAAATGACTTACAATTCCGTTACTGATATCTCTGCAGCAGAGTGGAATAAAACTTTTGAGACGAACGTTAGTGCTATGTTCTATCTTACCAAGTATGCTAAACCTCATTTGCCAAAAGGGGGTAGTATTATCAATACGACATCTGTTAATGCTTATGATCCTAATCCTAAATTACTCCCTTACGCTGCAACAAAAGCTGCTATTCAAAATTATACTGCCAGTTTAGCGCAACAATTTTTCGAAGATGGTTCAGATATTCGTGTAAATGCTGTGGCGCCAGGTCCGGTATGGACACCTTTAATTCCAAGTACGATTCCAGATCATGAAAAGTTTGGAGCGAATACACCTATTGGTAGACCAGGCCAACCAGCTGAAATTGCACCAATTTATGTATTCTTAGCCTCATCCGCTGCATCCTATATTTCTGGAGCTACCATTCCTGCCACTGGAGGACGTGTGACGATTTAATGATAAAATGTTTTACCTAAAAAGGCTAGTATCATTGGGATACTAGCCTTTTTAGGTAAAGCGCAATAATGATTTTTGATTATAATGTTCCTCTCGCTGCTGCTAAACAATCATCAGCATATTTCAGAATATGATCCTTGTCCTGAGCTGAAATTTTCTTTTCCAAAAATGCTTTTTCAACATCAGTTCTATCTTCTAATATATCTTTCTCTGCCTCAATGATATTATCATTAGTTTTAGCATTAATACGGTCTACGATCGATTTGCCTAGATCAGAACAAAGTTCTTTCGCTTTACTATTTGACAAAGCAGGCATAGCTATCTTAGCAACAGCTGCATTTGCAGCTGCCATATTCGAATAAATAGTTTTTTCTAAATCAATATGAGCAGCTTTATCAGAAGCTTTTTCAGCATCAGATGCCGCATCTTGTGCTTTTTCTTCTGTTTTTTCCATAGCATTCTCTGCCTTCTCTTGTGGAGTATTGTTATTACATGAGTAAAGCAATGCCCCTGACAACATCATTGATAAAAATGTTACTTTTTTCATAATATGTGATTTTAATAAATTTTTCTCTAATTAAATATGAATTTGACCTTCTCTGCCTTGATCTTCCAAATCTCCACCTACAGACTTAATTAAGGTAATGGCATATGATATCAACTTGTGATGTTTCGTATCCCAATAATGAGCATGTTCAGGCTTAATTTTGAATAAAATAATATTGGGATCTGTGCGACCTTTTTCAAACCATCCTTCAACAAATTTATTCCAGTATTTATCTATTCTACTTTGATCATCCACTATCTCAGCGTTTCCAAAAAGAGACAGATATTTCATAGATGACGGATCTGAAAAATACAGCTGAACCTGTTTGTTCAGTTTAATGTTTCTGTACTTATCGCTATCTTTAGATGCAAGAAACCAGATATTACCTTGATCATCTACTTCCTGTACACTCATGGGAGTGGACTCGAAAGGGGGGTGATTAAGATCAGTACAGAAAAAGCAAAAATTAATACCTTCTGCAAGTTCTTTAATTTTTTTTATCGCTTCCTCCCTTTGATTTATATTTTCTTGACTCATATGTATATAATTATATTAAAATTTGATAATTTAAAAATTGTGCGTTTTGAATTTTAACAGCTAAATAGCCAGCTGCTCTATTATGCTTTTTGACGTACTTAAGAATTTTAAAACGCTTATTGAAAAAGTGAATTATGTATGGACAACATCATTGATTCATAGATTTTTTTTACATCCTATAAATCCCAATACATTCTTTTTAGCAGGATCATTTTGACAATATTTCCAAACTAACAATGCCACTAGTGCACCACCAATCCAGAATATATTGTTGTTTTTTTTTGTCTTTTTATCCTTCTTAAAAGCGTCCTTACCATAACGATGGGGTGAAGTACCGCTACTTTCGTTAACTTGTTCAAATTCGTCTTTTAACTTCGAGTTTTTCATAATAGAATCTTTTATTTAAATATTGAATTTCATTAATTAAACAATCAAAAGACCTAAAATGTTTGTTTTTCTATTAGAAATACATCCACTGCTTATGCGATTCAGAAATTATGATATGATTATAAATGGACATGACGAAGGGAAACCTTGTCATATGATTTCGATTTTAACCCAATGAAATGTGTGAGTACAGATCATGTTGAGTGAATAATATTTAAATGAGGTATCTATTCAATTTCATAATTTAAGAAAATACACTGGTGGTAGTGCCCTAAATAATGAATATGTAGAAGAGAAGGAGAGTGGAGAGGATAGTATTATTATAAAATAATTTCAAAAAGACTGAATGATCCCTCTTTATAGTGCTCGGGTAGAGCTGGTGTCCAATTTATTTGACTGATTCCTTTATAAGTAAAACCGCAACTCATGTAATAGTTATTTATTTTATCATTACCACTATGCGTATCGAGTCTAATATATTTTTTATCACTATTCCGTGCATATTCTTTAGCCCATGAGACAATCTTTTTTACATATGAATTTCCTCTAAAAAGTGGATTGGTCGCTATTCGATGAATATAGATTGATGAGTCATTCGCAGATTCTTTCCATATGATGTCATCTTTAAATGTCAGAACGAATGTACAAGCTAAAACATTTTCTTCTAAGATAACAAAATGTCTATCTTCATCGATCTCTTTCTGTACCTGAGCTACTTCAAATCCTTTCCAGCCTTTATTGCCTACCTGTAACTTATAAGCAGAGGCCTGTTCGTATATGTTGAATATATCCGTTATATCGTTAGCTGTGCTGTTTCTTATTTCCATCGTTTGCGTAATATAGTCTTAAATCATTTTTCCTTATTAATAGGATAGTCCTTTGATCATTTCCGACAAATATATTTAAATTTTTTATGGACAGACTATATTCGTTATATGTTAATGCATATAAAGTTAACGAACACGTAAAATTAGATCTTGTGTCTATGATGCAAAAGAAGTCTTTTTGTCTTTCCGGTCTTGATTTAATATGCAGCCGTCCATCGCAAAATCCTAACCAATAAAAAAAAGAAACAGATCTAGTTTGAGAGTTTTAAATATAAATATCCTTGATTTTTTTTATATTTATCATGATAAATATAAAACTTGTCATATATCAGTGGTATATCATGACATCTTAAACTTAGCAATTTAACTTATGGAAGGACTAATTGGAATTACTGCAAAAATAATAATTGCTTTAGTAGCATTAGAACATATATATATATTATGGTTAGAAATGTTCGCCTGGGAAACTAAAGGTAAGGAAACATTTAAATCTTTACCCGCGCACCTATTTAAAGAAACAAAGACATTAGCGGCCAATCAGGGGCTCTACAATGGATTTTTATCGGCGGGACTTATTTGGTCTCTATATATAAGTGATGTCATTTGGCAGAGTCAAGTAGCGCTGTTTTTTCTAGGTTGTGTTTTCATTGCCGGAGTATACGGTAGTGCGACAGCAGGAAAAAGCATCTTTTATAAGCAAGCAGTTCCAGCTTTAGTGGGTATTATATTGGTTCTACTAAGTTGAATTTGAGCAGTCGTAATCAATGGCACTGACATTAAGTTGAGTCATCAGTTATGACAGTAACCAATTTATATACGTGTTTTACATGTTATATGAAGTGGGTGGATGTAATAGGAGTCGAGCTATCTCTTTTTAAAGGTTTTTTTATCAATAATCGATACCTTCGAGCGGTTAAAGACGTAAGAATTATTGTATTATTTATCCTTATCTTTAAACTATAAAAGCATGAATGAAAAACAAATTGATCACTTATAAAAGTAACTCATATCTCATGGATTATTCTCAATTGATAAAGGAAACTGCAGCATATGTAGGAAAGTATATGGGTGATCATGATCTTTCAAAATTAAGCTTCCATAATAGTGACCATACAGAAGAAGTGGTGGAAGCGGCGCGAACAATGGCATCTTATTATAATTTAGATGAACATGATACCGCAATTGTTACACTATCTGCCTATTTTCACGACCTTGGTTATTGCGTGAATGGTAAAGAAAGTCATGAAGAGAGAAGTGCAGATATAGCTGAAAAGTTTTTCAGGGAAAAAAATGTAGACATTCCTATGATCAGTGCCATTCGCGGATGTATATTAGCAACAAAATTACCTCAATCTCCTCAAAATTTATTAGAAGAAATTGTCTGTGATGCCGACTTGTTTCATTTAGGCAGTGATCGATTTGATGCTCGCAACAAACTAATGCGACAAGAGGTAAAAGCCTGCGGTTATCAGGTCAATAAAGAGGACTGGAGAAAAGGTACTCTCCAGTTAATGGAAAGCCATCATTATCATACGGACTATGGTCGTAAATTTCTGGATCACAAGAAAAAGCAAAATATGGCAACTTTAAAACAAAAAAAAGAATCTGATACAACTGAGTTGGAAAAAAAAGAAAATAAAAAAAACCATAAAAAGGAGCATCAAGCAGAACAGAAAGGTAATAGACCCGAACGCGGTATTGAGACGATGTTCCGAATAACTTCTACCAATAATCAGCGTTTAAGCGATATGGCAGATAATAAATCGAATATCTTAATCACTGTAAACTCCATTATACTATCGGTTGTCATTGCCTTATTACTGCGTAAGTTAGATAGTAATGCCCATTTGATATTTCCCACAGCAATATTGTTATTTACCAGTTTGGCGACTATGGTGATCGCTATTTTGGCAACACGGCCATCTGTTCCAAATGGCAAATATACAGATGAAGACCTGAAGAATAAAAAAGTTAACTTACTGTTTTTTGGTAATTTCTATAAAATGAATTTAGAAAGCTATAGCAGTGGGATGAAACTGATTATGGAAGAACGCGAATACCTGTATAATACCTTGATAAAAGATGTCTACTCACAAGGAGTAGTACTAGGTCGTAAATTTAAATTACTGCGACTAGCTTATAATATATTTATGTACGGTTTAATTGTATCTGTATTTGCATTTCTTGTTGTCGTTATTCTCAATGCTTAGATTTTATAGGTTGCAGGTATGTCAACAAATAAATTGAAAAGCTTACATTTCAAAAACAGTTATAAACTCGTAGAAATGATAAAAATTTAAAAATTGTAGGATTGAGTCATGAACATATCATAACTTTTATGACTTTTACATACTAATGAAGACATTTTGAATTACTGAAAATGAATAATAGAAAATACCTGTTGATCTTACTGCCTTTCGTGTGCTTGTTTTTCTTTTCAGCATGTGCTCAGCATCATATTGTTTACCCAAGTCCAAAGGGTTTTGATTTAAATAATGGAGAGAAGCTGTTTGTTCCAGATGCGCTTCATGAATTATCTGGAATAGCGTTTCCAGAGGAAAGTTCTAACCATATCTTTGCAAATGAAGATGAAAATGGAATCGTATATTTTTTTGCGCCAGGGGAGAAAAAACACCAGGAAATTAAATTTGCGAAGAAAGGAGATTATGAAGATATCGCGATCAGCAATGGTTTTATTATGGTACTTGAAAGCAATGGATCTATTTATACATTCCCCTATACCGATCTGCTTCAGCAAAACGCAGAAAGTGTCAAGGTCGGGAAACACATTATTCCCAAAGCAGAATATGAGTCTTTAGCAGCATCGCCAATGGATAGTTTACTCTATGTTTTATGTAAGAAATGCGCGGTTGATAATAAATCAAAAAGTCTTACAGGTTATATTTTGGCGATTTCTAAAGATGGTGATATTTCACTAAAAAGCGAATTTCAAATTAATGAGCAGCAAATTGATCATTTTAGTAGTTTAAATGGGAAGAAGTTTCGTCCTTCTGCGATGACCAGAAATAAAAAAACGAATCAATGGTATATCCTTTCTTCTATTAATAAAATGCTGGTCGTGACTGATGATAAATGGGAGGTAATTGGTGCCTATCCTTTAAATCCAGCTATCTTCAATCAACCAGAAGCAATTGCTTTTGATCATGCGGGCAATCTATTTATTGGCAATGAGGCTGGAGATAAAAATGGAAAAGCAACATTATTGAAATTTAAATTAAATTGATCACATGTTGAAAAATTGGTTTGTTCTTTTTTTATCATGTCTCACGATCCAAGCTTTTGGACAAGACAGTGTCGTAAATAGGGTCATCTTTATCGGTGATGCAGGTGAAATGAATTTTAAACAAGAAACCATAATACCTCATGCTGCAGCGCTAATTATTAAAGGAAGGAGCACAGTAATGTACCTCGGTGACAATATTTATCCAAAAGGAATGGGACTTCCGGGTAGTAAAGAGGAGCTAGAGACTGCAGCCATTCTACGTTCTCAGTATGAACCTATGCGAAAAGCAGGTGCGCCAGTATATTTTATTCCGGGCAATCATGATTGGGATCGATCTGGAAAAGATGGGCTTGCAAAGATTAGAGCTCAAGGACAATTTTTAGCATCACAAAAGGATTCTCTTTTACGTTTAATTCCATCAAATGGTTGCCCTGATCCGGTAGAAATACCAATTTCAGAGCATATGGTTATGATTGCATATGACAGTGAGTGGTGGTTATTTCCTTATAAAAAGAATGATGGAAGTATGAGGTGTGACTGTAATTCTGAGGCAGAAATATTGGAGAGATTGCGTAAAATACGCGATAAAAATAAAAATAAAACCATATTAGTAACTTCGCATCATCCTTTTTATTCCTACGGTGTACATGCTGGTTATTATTCATGGAAAGATCATATCTTTCCACTTACGATTTTGAATAAAAATTACTACTTACCTCTACCTGTTATAGGGTCGCTGTATCCTTTATTACGATCTACCGCATTTTCAAATCCAGAAGACATGAATCATGCCGCATACAAGCACTTGAAGCAAAGTGTCAAGGAAGTATTTAATGGATTTCCTAACTACTTGTATATTTCCGGACATGACCATGGTCTCCAATTCATTAAAGCGGATGGTCAGTATCAAATTGTTAGTGGTTCAGGTTCAAAAAGCTCATCTATAAAAGGAAATAATCATTTGCTCTATAAGAATTCAATGCAAGGTTTTGTGACTGTCGATATGATGCTCGATAGAAGTACACAAATAACTTATTATACTTATGAGAATAAAGGCATAAAGAAGGATTTTACCTATAATATTCCATTTAAAAATAGTAACTATTAAATATTACAAAGAATTCAAGCATCCAAAATACATGATAACTCAGTTTTTGCTGTTGGTTATTATCCATTAAGCTAATCCTTTAAGAATAGTAAATATTCTTTTTTGTTGGAGTCTTGTACTGGAATCTTGATTTTAATTTATAAAATATGCAATCAGCATTATTCAACATTATTAGCGACGAAGAAGATCAATTCCCTATTATTGAAACTCACCTCTCGTTTGAACCATTTCTAAAATATCTGAAAAGAAGATATAACGATGAACTTTTAATAAGGAGGGATTTTTTAACACATGTATTGCATGATTTTGATAACGCTCTTGCAGCGCATGGACCTGTGAATAATGATAACATATTTAAATTCGAACAGGAATTACAACTGATCCATGCGACTCTCAATCCTCTTTTGTCCGATTATGAAGATAACTACTGGGCTATAGGATTTCCATTAGGAAAAACGATATGTTATGGAACGAATAAATTTTACACATTACTGAAGCAGTATAAGTGTGAAAATCAACTTGATGTAGTAGATTGTTCTGATGCTTTTAATGATAAAATGGAGATGTTATATTCATTTATCCTAGAAAGATTATACGGAATAAAATCAAGCAAGCACTTTGAGATCATTCATTCATTTACAGATGACACTTCGGGCTTAGAAAAATATTATAGGATCAATATTGACCATACTTTTGTCGAGGTACAGGTCATCGGGGAACTACCATTTTTTGATCGATCTAAAGTAATCGATGGGTTTTCAAAAACTTTAAATTTTGAAATCATAAAATCATTAATTCCACTAGAAATGATTCGAATGGAAGGTTTTTCAATTTTATCGGTCACAGATATTACAGAACAGCAGGCTTTAGAAAATATCAAAAACATCATTATTAAAGGCATTGATGAAAAAGATTCATATGAACATGTAATTACTGCTTTAAAAACACTTTCAGGAAATTCGGAAATTGATTTTTCGTTATTGCCCTTTTTTAATTTAAATGATCAGGTGGTGTTTGATTTCAAAGAAAGGAAGACATCAGCATTGCTCGATTTAATAAAAGAAAATAACACAAGTCAGCAACGTATTCAAGAATTGTTAGATCAATTTATTCAGAATCCTCAAATTTTAGTGTTCGATGGGAAAGAGGATATCGCTGATAAAACAATTTCATTTTTTTGGGATAGGTTGAAAAATCTTGGCATTCAAAGTTATGCTCTAATTCCAATCGCTCACAATAAAGAAATCGTCGGAATTATTGAGGTTTTTACAAGAACTGATGCAATTTTAGAAGACCAAATACTGGCTCGTATCTTTAGAGCAAGTACCCTGCTTGCCCAGTTATTGAAAGATGAAATTGTCGAATTCCAGACCCAGATCAATGAGGTGATCAAGGAAAAATTTACATCCTTACAATCCGCGGTGCAGTGGAAATTTAATAAAGAGGCTTGGGAATATTTACAACGGATTGAACAAGATAAACCTAAACCTGTTATTGGTGATATCAAATTTGAACAAGTTTATCCTTTATATGGAGCCGTAGATATCAGAAATTCAACCGTTGAAAGAAATAGAGCTGCATTTCAGGATATGATCGTTCATCTTGAACTACTGGAAAATGTTTTGATTCAGCTAAAAAGCCTAAATAATATTGTTATACTAGATGAAATGATTTTCAATTGCCGTAGATGGCACCAAGAACTCAATGAAGAGTTAATGGATATTATTCAGATTCAACTCAATGACTTTTTCAATCAGCATGTGACTGAAGTGTTGACCTACTTCAAAGAAAACTCAGAGCAAGCACATGGAATTATTTCTGAATATGAAAGGGCCATTCATCCCGTACACGGGATTGTATTCAAAAATCGTAATGTCTTAGAAAGATCGATTCAAATTATAAATAGTGGAATCAGTGGTTATCTTGAATTGTTTGACAAGGAACTACAAAATTCTTATCCTTGTTATTTTGAAAAGTTCAGATCTGATGGTGTTGAATATGATATTTATATTGGACAGTCAATTGCTCCCGATAAAAAGTTTAATGAGATATACCTCAAAAATATTCGCCTTTGGCAATTAACATCTATGGCTGCGATCGCAAAGATTACCCATAGTTTGTTGGATCAGATGGAAAAACAATTATTTACGACCCAACTAATTTTTGTTAATGCTACGCTTATTGATATCACTTTTAGAACGGATGAGCATCGATTCGACGTTGAAGGAGCATACAATATTCGGTATCAGATTATTAAGAAAAGAATTGACAAGGTAACGATCAAAGGTACAAATGATCGCCTAACCCAACCGGGTAAAATTGCCATTGTCTATTTTACAAAACGTGAAGAGAAAGAGTATATTGGGTATATTCAATATTTACAAAAGAACGGTACCTTGTTGGATGATATGGAAGAGCTGGAACTAGAAGAACTGCAAGGTGTGAAGGGCTTGCAAGCATTGAGAGTTGGTATTCAGTTGAACTAGGTCTCATATTTAGGTGCAAATACAATTTATATTTTAAGTGAGTAGTGTTTGATAACCAGTGCTCAGTATCTGGAATATCATATTTTAAAAACGAATGAATGATCGCATCAAATAAATGGTCGATTGACCCTAGTCATAGTGAAGTGTCTTTTAAAGTGAAACATTTAATGATCACTACGATAACGGGTTATTTCGAAAAATTTACACTTGAGCTGGAAACTCATAATGACAATTTTAATACGGCTAAAAACATTGAATTTGCTGCCGAAATTAATTCAATTAATACCAATGATAAACAAAGAGATGAGCATTTAAAATCCGCTGATTTTTTTAATGCAAATGTATATAGTCATTTAAGGTTCAGGGGAAGTAAATATCAGGGAGCTAATAGCCACGCCGTATTAACTGGTGCATTAACGATTGGTTCCATTACTCAAACAGTTAAGTTGGAGGTTTCATTTGGAGGAATCGTTATGGATAGTTATGGTCAAACTAAGGCCGGTTTTTCACTAAGTGGTTCATTGAGCCGTAAGAATTTTGGTTTAACCTGGGATGCTGTAACCGAAGCCGGTAATATTGTTGTCAGTGATGAAGTTCGGATCAATGCTGAAATTCAGCTTATCAAACAAATAGAGGTGTAGAAGTCCGCTATAGGTGGCCAATAAGCGATATGGATATGATCAAATGGCTTATTGTTTTAATTGTAATAAATTGTCATCATGATAAAGATATACCACAATAAATTGTGTAGTAAAAGTTGTGCTGCATTGGATTTGTTAATGAGTAAACATGTCGAATTCAATATACAAGAATATATAAATGATGTGCCCAGTAAGGACGAAATGAAAAATCTATTGGCTATACTCAAAATGAAGCCACTTCAGTTAATTAGACATCATGAAACTATATTTCAAGAAAACTTCAAAGATCTTATACTTACGGATAATGAATGGATCGATGTCATGTTGCAACATCCCATTCTTATCGAACGACCCATCGTAGTAAAGAATGGTCAAGCTGTTATTGGTCGTCCAATCGAAAATATAATTAAGCTATTACAAGAGTTTTAGAGCCGTATTTTTCAATCCCATTATGAGAAATGAATACAATAGGGTAATGAATACGATGTTATCAATGATAAAGTACCAGAAGTATGACAATGGCCGCATGCATATTTAAATCAATAGCCAGTCTGAACTTTGTGTAGGGCTCAAAAAATCAGTTCGTGGGGGCAGGTCTAAATATGGATATTTAACTTTAGAAAGGTATAATCCGACTGGATAGGCTGGGTTTAATATTTTTGGTACATCTAATGTTATTAAATGATTTTCAAATTCATCAATACTCAATTCACCAACAGCTATTTTCAACAATTTACCTGTTATAATACGAATCATTTTTCCTAAAAAGCGATTACTAGCTATATTAAAACGAATCCGATCCCCTTTTGTATTTACATATATTCCGGTCGACGATACTTGACATAGGGTATGCTCATTTTTATCAGGATGAGTACAAAAGGGACGAAAATCTTTGTATTTAAGTAACACTTTAGCGGCCTCGCTCATTTTTTGCAGATCTAAATTTGGATATAAGTATAAAGAACTTTGATTGCTTAAGAAAGGATCTTTATACGTATGTATAAAATAATCGTATTCTCTATGTATAGCGTCAAAACGAGCATGAGGTTTGCCGTCCATTTTTATAATATCGTAAACAGCGATATTGGTAGGAAGAGCTTTGTTTAATCGATAAAGTAAATCAAAATCACATTCTTTTTCCATATCGGCATGAAAAAAATATTGACTGGCATGTACTTGAGCATCCGTACGTCCACATCCAAATATAGTGGTTTGTACTTTTAAAATTTTAGAAAGCGTAGTTTCTAAAACTTCCTGTACACTCTTGACATCTGGTTGTCTTTGCCAACCGCTGTAATCTTGACCTTGATAGGCAATATGGAAAAAAAATCTCAATTTACTTTTGTATATAATACAATTTTACGCAAAAATGCTAGTATAATATTCATTTAGGAGTTTTTTATTATCCAAAAATTGAATGATATCCCATCATATGGAGGGAGATAGGTAGAACCGAAACAGTTCAGCATCGAAAACCTGTTAATCATTTTGGATGGAAGAAGATTTTGTTTACAAGATAGTAGATGCCAACTAAGAAATTTTTAATTGGACAGATGCAATTTAGTTATAAATGTATTATCTGTCCAATGATGAAATAAGAGATTGTTAACGTGTGCTCAATGCCTCGATTGATTCTGTGACTTGTTCTAAAATTTCGAAAGCAACTTCCGCCATTCGATTGCCTTGACTATCAAGTAGGGGATTCACCTCCACAAGTTCTAAACAGATTACTTTTCCTGAAGCAATGATTTCCTGAAGTATTTCGGTAATTTCTGCTGGATCAAATCCCTTAGGAACTGGGGTTCCAGTTCCATTAGAAATTAATTCACTATCCATACTATCAACATCAAAAGAGACATAGACGATATCACATGCTGCTAATTGTTGTAATGCATCGGCAACACAGATTTTGATACTCCTATTTCTGACCTTTTCAACTGGATATTTTTTGATGGCTAGTTTCTCAATTAAATTTTCTTCTGGTGGTTCTGTATCACGGACTCCAAAATAGATCAGATGTTCTGATCTCAATTTAGCATTTGAAGTTCCAATCGATTTTAGTTTATTCCAATATTTTTTAGTTTCCTCGTCAATGTCATTGATTTGATTTTCAAGATTATCAATGCCTAGTACAGCCGCTAAAGGCATACCGTGTAGATTGCCTGAAGGAGTAGTATAGGGAGCGTGTAGATCAGCATGCGCGTCAATCCATATAACCCCTAAGGTTTTATCAGGAAAAGCTGATTTTATACCACTAATAGTTCCAATTGCTGATGAATGGTCTCCCGAGAATACGAGTGGAAATTTTTCTTCTAATAAACAATCTTCCACAGATATCGCTAATAGCTTGCACTGTTGTAACACCTGTTTGATCCGTCTTCCAAATGGATAAATGAGTGGATCATAGATGGTACCATTGCGTGTCTGTATATCGACGTAAGTGTATGTATTAAAATACTGACTCCCTTTGTTAATTGCAGCAATTTCTATGGCATCAATACCGAGGTCAGAACCTCGAGTTCCTGCACCAATATCAGATCTGTTTTTAATTAATTGAATCGCTCTTTTCATGAATATTTAGGAAAAGTGTTTTAGGGATTTCTCAATTATTTTTAAACTTTCCTCGATCTGTTCTTCTGTCATAACCAAAGGAGGGGCTAAGCGAATTTTATTGCCATGGGTCGGTTTCGCCAATAATCCATTTTCCTTAAATTTTAAACAAATTTCCCAAGCTAGATCGTCTTCCTCTTCACTATCAATAACGATCGCATTTAATAATCCTTTGCCTCTGACTTCTGTGATGATGGGACATCTGGTCATCATTTCTTCAAGGCCATTTCTAAATAACTGACCCATATTTTCGGCATTCTCGGCCAAATGCTCATCAAGCACGACTTGTAGTGCTTCCATGGATACTGCGCATGCCAAAGGATTACCTCCATATGTTGAACCATGCTCTCCCGGTTTAATGGTTAACATAATCGCATCGTCTGCCAAAACAGCAGAGACAGGAACTACACCTCCCGATAATGCTTTTCCTAAAATCAATAGGTCGGGCTTAGTACTGTCGTTGTAACCATCGATATCGTAAGAGGCCAACATATTGCCTGTTCGTGCAATCCCTGTTTGGATTTCATCGACAATAAATAGTACATTGTATTTTTTACATATTGCTTTTATACGAGCTAGATAGTCATGATCTGGCACGATGATACCAGCCTCTCCTTGAATAGGTTCAACAATAAATCCGGCTATATTTGCATCATTTTCTAATAAATTTTCAAATGCATCCACATCGTTATAAGGCACTTGAAGCACACCTTCTAGAAATGGTCCAAAATCTTTTTTTGCAGAATCATCGGTAGAAGCCGAAATAATGGAAATTGTCCTGCCATGGAAATTGCCCTGAGCAAAAACAATTTTAGCTTGGTCTTTAGCAATACCTTTAACGAGATAAGCCCATTTTCGACAGAGCTTCATGGCTGTTTCTACAGCTTCTACTCCAGAATTCATGATTAATGCTTTGTCATAACCAAATAGTTTGCACATGTATTCCTCAAAATTACCCAGTTGATCACTGTAGAAGGCCCTAGAAGTAAGGGTCAGTTTTTCTGCCTGTTGCTTTAATGCTTTAATAATTCTTGGATGACAATGTCCTTGATTTACGGCAGAATAGGCAGAAAGAAAGTCGTAATAGCGACGATCTTCTACATCCCAAACAAATACACCTTTTCCTCTCGACAAGACAACAGGAAGTGGATGGTAATTATGTGCTCCATATTTACTTTCCTTTGCAATGAAGGCATTGCTTTTAGTTTCATTTGTTAAATCATTCATAGTATTGGAATTATCAAATAAATGTACAATATTTAAACTAATTAATGCATGAAAAGTTAAATTAAACTTTTTGTTTGCATTAAAATGTGTAATTTAACTTATTCATTCCAGCATATAGAAAAGTAAACTATGAGTCAATTAGATGATTTTGACAGACAGATTTTGAAACATTTGGAGGCAGATGGACGGATGGCTTATTCAGCTATTGCTGCCATATTAGGAGTTTCCAATACCATGATTCATCAACGAATTACGCGATTAATTGATCAGGGAATTTTAGTAGGGATTAAACCTGTTTTAAATGAAAAAAAACTGGGGTATGATTGGGGAGCTTTTACTGGTATCTCCCTGGAAAAGGATCATGATTCTAAAAGAATTATTGAAGAATTGCAAAAAATACCGGAAGTGACAGAATGTTACTATATCACAGGAAATTATACGCTTTACTTAAAAATTATAGCGAAAGACCATGAGCACATGAGACAGTTATTATATGATAAAATAGATAGTATTCCCGGGATTTCAAAAACGGATACCATCATTGAGCTGGGCTGTGCGTTTAAGCGAAATATCATCTTGTAAATATCCGGCACTTTTTATTTTGGATCGCCCTATTCGATAAGCGATACACAACTGTTTGTAAAAGACCTATCGATCTGCCTTTGGTTTTTGATTAGAGGTCATGTATTGGATTCTTTGAGTTGATTGAATAAAAAAGCGCTCAAATAATTGCATTTAACTAGGGATCAGTACTAAAAAAGGAACATGTAAAATAAAGACCAATGAAAACTTTATTAAAAACATGTGCAACAGCAGCCCTTATCGTCATATCCATATGCACGATGGCTGATGGTAGGCCTGAAAAAAGGACTATCAATCTTTCAATGGCAAAATTGGCCCTAGATCATTATTTAGAAGTCATTACAGAGGGAGAATCTATTGGATTGGAACAATTATTTGCTCCAGAATTCTGCCAACGGATACAAACTGAAAAATCCAAAAGTCACAGTCGTTCCGAAATTATTAACTTTTTAAAAAAGCAGCGAGGAGAAAAATTAAATTGCATCACTTCTTACCAAGTATTGGAACAGTGCCCAAATTCTATGATTGCGAAAGTTACTTTGAAATTTGAAAATTTTACCATGACAGATCTTGTTACCTTAATTAACGAAGACGGTGCTTGGAAAGTCCTTACGTCGGTTCATACCTATCAATAAGCTGATGATTTTACTCTCATTAATTTTTTGAAAATCGATTTCAATTAAACTATACCAACAATCAATCATATGTTTAGTGAGTAAAGCCCCGTCGTGAGATGCGGCTTTTTTATTTTAAGTCAGCAGCCTATTTTTGCGATCGCGACATACAATTCATTTTGCAGTAAATATTAAGTAAGAATACTACTCATATTGTGAGGGATGCATGATGGAGTAGATGACCTATTATATTTTTTTAATAACATAAAAAAAGGAGCTATCTCATTTAAGATAGCTCCCACGTTAAAAAGAGTAATCAATTATTTTAATTGGAATTTACTTTCTAATAAATCTTGAGAATTTTTACCGATATATAGGATAAAATCTCCAGGCTCAGCTACAAATTTTAAGTCATTATTATAAAATTTCAGTTCTTCCTCAGAAACTGTAAAGTTGACTGTTGTAGATTCGCCAGCCTTTAAAAATACTTTTTTAAAACCTTTTAATTCTTTGACAGGACGTGTAATTGAACCAACAACATCTTTAATATAAAGCTGAACAACTTCCTCACCATCATATTTACCTGTATTACTCAATGTGACAGACGCTTGGATAGATTGTCCTGCTTTAATAGAAGATTTGTCTAATTTTAGATCAGAGTAATCGAATGTAGTGTAACTTAATCCATATCCAAAAGGAAAAAGTGGGCTGTTGATCACATCGATATAATTAGATCTAAATTTTTGAAAGGATCCGCCTTCAGCCAAAGGTCTACCTGTATTTTTATGTGCATAATAAATGGGCAGTTGTCCAACATTTCTAGGGAAGGTAGCTGTTAGTTTTCCAGACGGATTTACATCACCAAATAATACTTCTGCAACAGCAGCTCCTGTTTCAGATCCTCCAAACCAAGCATTTAAGATCGCTGGAACGTGTTCATTTTCCCAAGTTAAGGTCATTGGTCTACCTGCAAATAAGACGAGTACGACGGGCTTACCTGTTTTTAATAATTCCGACAAAAGACGTTGTTGTATCGCAGGAATACCAATTTCTGTACGGCTTGAGCTTTCACCAGACATCTCCGATGATTCACCTAATGCCGCTACAATAACATCTGCTTGGGCAGCGATCTGTAAAGCCTCAGCAACAATTTCAGATTCAGGTCTATTGTCTCTCGGTATCGTACGGCCAAACATAGTCGCATGTTCCTGATATACGGCATCTTCTAGCAAGTTTGAACCTAAGTGCGTTACGATTTTCACTTGATTGCCTAAAACAGATTGCATGCCTTCGACTAGGGAAGGAGTATTGACTAAGTCAGAACTTACTGACCATGTACCCACCATATTTGCTCGCGTATTTGCTAAAGGTCCTATAACAGCCACAGTACCTTTTTTCTGTAAAGGCAGAAGTTGGTTGTCATTTTTTAACAGCACAAAAGATTTTGTAGCGGCATCGCGTGCAACTTTTAGATTTGCAGGTGTCAATAACTCAGTTTGAGCACGATCTTCATTGCAATAGCGGTAAGGGTCTTCAAATAAACCTAACTTATATTTCGCTTCCAACACCAATCGACAAGCGCGATCAATATCACTTTGTGAGACTTTGCCATCTTGGAGTGACTGCTTTAAAGTGTTCAGAAATCCTTCAGATACCATATCCATATCTACACCTGCTTTTATAGAAAGTGCCGATACTTGTTTTAAATCTCCTAAACCGTGGTCGATTAACTCAGAAATTCCAGTATAATCTGTTACAACCATACCATTAAATCCCCATTCTTTGCGAAGAACATCAGTAACTAACCATTTATTAGCCGTTGCTGGTGTTCCATTGATATCATTAAATGAAGTCATTACTGTTCCAGCTCCAGCTTCTACAGCTGCTTTATAAGGAGGGAAGTATTCATTATACATACGGTGAAGACTCATGTCGGTCGTATTATAATCTTTTCCCGATTCAGCAGCTCCATATAGTGCCCAGTGCTTTACACAAGCCATCATGGTATTTACTGCTGTTAGATCATCGCCTTGATATCCTTTGACCATTGCTCTTGCAATTTGAGAGCCTAAATAGGGGTCTTCTCCAGAACCCTCAGAAATTCGTCCCCAGCGTGCATCTCTAGAGATGTCAACCATTGGAGAGAATGTCCAATTGATTCCGTCTGCGGTAGCTTCCTGTGCTGCTATACGCGCAGTTTTTTCAATTAAAGGTATGTCCCATGTGGCAGAAAGCCCCAGTGGAATTGGAAAAGTCGTTTTGTATCCATGGATGACGTCAAGACCAAATATCATCGGAATTTTTAATCTTGTTTTATTGACAGCAAGTTCTTGAGCAGCGCGAATTTTTTTAGGTGTAGTCATAGAAAAGATTCCACCAATTTGACCAGCTGCAATTTTTGCTTCAACTCCAGTGCTAGCCGTAGTACCTGTGGTTACCTCGCCCGCAGTAACTAAGTTTAGCTGACCAATTTTTTCATCTACTGTCATTTTTTTCATCAGTTCAGAGATAAACTTATCCATTTTAGGATCTTGTTTTTTCGCTGGCTGTGTGAAAGCCAGTGTCGGAACCAATGCAACAGCGACTAATAAGGAAGTCCATTGTTTCATGTTCTAATAGTTATTGTGTGTGAATAATGTGTATTATAGCTTTGGGCTTTTAAAACCTAAATTTTTTAATCCTGCTTTAATCTCAGGAGCTTGCATAAACAAGTTCCAAATTAAACCAGTTCTGTAATTCTCGATCATGACCACTATCGGTCCTTGATCGATGGCTAGATAGCGTTGTGGGTACCAGTTTTCTGTTTCAGAAAAAGCATCGTAAAATCCATACTTACCAAAAAGCTCTGTACCTTTTTGCTCATAGAAGTAGTGCATTGCCTTCAAGCTTTCTTCAGGTGCGTAAGGGATGGATGAAAGTGCAGCTGTAGGAGAGATGACCCCTTTATCATTGTCTGGATGATGAGCATCATACCCCTTGACAGAATAACTCGCCGTTAGGCCCCAAGAGTTTTCACCATATCCTTTAAATTGATGAGGATTTTGTTTAGCGTACTCAATATTGATTTTAGTGTGATTGACATTGACTTTCCAATAATCAGCATATTGATCCTGTAGTCCTTTTGGATTTAGTCCTAAATATGAATAATGGGACCAAAATAGAGGACCTACCGCATGTTCAGGAGCATTATGTTTCAAAATTAACGGTATTCCATATTTTTCGCCTGTAGATACTATTGCTCCACTTCTTGCCCAACCTTTATGGTAAGTAGAAGCTGGGATAGGATGGGTTGGTGAACTTGCTGCAAGCACATAACTGATTAGACACTCATCATAACCTTGGATAGCATGATTCATTCCCCAGCCATGTGTTGGACTCCAGTGCCAGTACAGCACATCTTGGCCATTTCTAAAGAAATCCCAATCAATTCCTTTCCACAAAGCGTCTGCTTTCTTAGCAACTTGCTGCTGCTGGTCGTTACCATTTTGATAATATTCGCGAAGACAGATTAACGCTTGAGCCATAAATGCTGTCTCAACGATATCAGCTGCATCATCTTGATTTCCAAAAACCTTCGATTTCCCAGTTGGACCATCTATCCAATGCGACCAAGCACCGTGATAACGATCGGCTTTTGCTAGAAAATCTACAATACGATCAAACCTTTTAGTTGCTTCATCGGCAGAGATAAAACCACGTTCCGCAGCAACAATTGTAGCCATGATGCCAAAACCAGAACCGCCGACGGTGACAACATTAAAATCATTCAGTGGATATTGTCCATCTAGGTGTATTCTTTCTCTTGCCATTCCCGAATTCGGTTCTGCGCCTTCCCAGAAATAATTAAACGTTTGTTTTTGTACTAGGGTCATTAAAGAATCATCAGAAATAGTAGTTTTCTGTAAAGTTTGAGGTGTTTTACAGGCAGTAATGCTTGTACCAATTAAGATTAAGCCTAAGATAAGCTTGGGATTAAATTTTAACTTCATAGTAGCGTAAGTAGAGCGATGGATATTAAAGAACTGGGACTTAGTGCTAATAAGTCCCAGTTTTCGTTATATGATTGTAAACCTGGATTAGTAACCCGGATTTTTCACCATGTCTGGTGTTTGTGTTAATTGTTCGTAAGGAATTGGGAACAAATAATGCTTTTCTTGGAATGTTTTTCCATCTGCTTTCATTGCTTCAGGAGCTTGTTTAGTACGAACTAAATCAAACCAACGATCATGCTCAAAAGCTAATTCTAGACGGCGTTCCTTCCAGATTGCTTTGCGTAAGTCTGTTTGATTAGTAGCCGTGGTATTAGGCAATTTGACACGAGTACGAATCGTATTCAGTGCAGTGGTCGCTTCTGCGGTGTTACCCATTTCATTAGCGGCTTCTGCCAAGATCAAATATACTTCGCCTAAACGTAAATAGCGCACATTTTTATCACCATCCCCAGCACCTGCATTAGCGGATGAGTATGCTTTCTCGTTGTACATTGGATTTTCAACCCCAGTTCCGACTACACGGCCATCCCACAAAGTTTCTCCACGAAAAATAATAGTCGCGTCGCGGCGGATATTATCTTGTTCTGCGTTAAAGGCATTTAATAAATTTTGAGAAGGTGTATTGAAGCCCCAGCCCCAGCCAGTTACACCACGGGCACCTTGAACTTCTGAATATTGTTGTACACCATGAGCAATAGCTTCTCCACGTGCCTGAAATTCAAAGATCGACTCTGTGCCATTTTCTGAACTTGCGCGCCACAGCACCTCATATTTTGATTCCAAGCCATATTGACCTGAATTAATGACCTCTTTTGCTAACGTATAGGCCTCATTCCAGTTTTGATTGTATAAGTATACTTTTGATAATAAAGCTTGTGCTGCACCTTTTGTAGCACGACCAAGGTCTTTAGACTCATACGCAGATTTTAAAGGCAATACCTCAATAGCTTCTTTTAAATCTTTAATGATATAAGCATAGACGTCTGCCTTAGGCGCGCGAATGATTAAGTCTTGATCTTGAATTGGAACATCGCCCCAACCACGAACTAAATAGAAATAATTTAAAGCACGTAAGAACTTCGCTTCGCCGATCAGTCTGTTTTTATAAGCAGCATCTGCAATTTCAGTTGATTCCGTCAATGCAATTGATTGTGTTGCACGGCCAATAGCTTTGTACCAATGAGACCATAATGCACCGAAAGAACCTGAAGAACTGGTGTACGCTAGATTATCAATTTCTTGTTTATCACCTCCTGGATCGGTAGGAGAAGACCCCTTATCGGCATTATCAGAAAGCATATCGGTAATGGCCACATAAGAAAACGAATAATTCCAGTCCGTAAACATCCCGTAGACAGAATTGACAAAAGATTCAGGTGTGTAAACCTGATCTTTATCACCTTCCTCCACAATTTCTTGAGAAGGCACATCTAAAAATGATGAATCTTTACAGGCAGACATGCTCAAACCTGCTGTTAAAATTAAGGCTATATGTAATTTGTTAAATTTCATGATTTTAATTTTTAAAGTTTAGAATGAAACATTGACTCCGAAAATGAAATTGCGTGTTGTTGGATAAGCAGATAGCTCAATTCCAGCAGTTTCACCGGGAGCGCCAGCATTTGTTCCTGTAATTTCAGGAGAGAAACCTGTATATTTTGTAAACATGAAAGGGTTCTGCGCTGTTAAATACATTCTAATTTTTGATGTTGAATTGTATAATTTTGGAATAGTATAACCTAATGTTAAGTTATTGATTCTAAAATATGCTCCCGACTCTAAATAATAACTTGAAGCTAGGGCATCATGAGCTGCTCCAGGATGTGTATTGGATGTTCCTGCTCCAGTCCAACGATTATCAAAAGTCTCTTTGGTAATATTTTCTCCACCATTGACCCGAGTTCCTTTTAATCCGTTGTAAATTTTATTGCCGGCTACTCCGTAGCCCTGAGCCGTGAAATCCCATTTCTTATAGTTGACACTCAGGTTTAATCCAAATGTCGACGATGGTAAATATGATCCATGGAAAACTTTGTCGTTATCATCAATAACTCCATCACCATTTTGATCTTTGTATTTTAAATAACCCGGTTTCGCTCCAGTTGTTGCCACACCATCTGCAATTTCAGCTTCTGTTTGCCAAACACCATCAGATTCCAGCATATACCATGCGTAGAGTGGTTGACCTTTTTTCAATTGTTTAGTGATTTGTCCATTATTAAGACTTCCTCCTATAGCACCATCATAAGCCGGTTTTACCTCTTTCAATGTATTTTTATTGTATGAGTAGTTACCACCGATGCTGTACGAAAGGTTTTCGTTAATTTGATCAGTCCAATTTAAACCAATCTCCACCCCTTGATTTGATATTTTTCCACCGTGATCAAAGTATTTTTGAGAAAACGGTGAATTCAATAAGGGTTTTACTTCTAAAATAGCATTGGTATTGGTCTTATTGTAATAATCCACATTACCACTTAAGCGGTTATTTAATAAAGTAAAATCTAAACCAAAGCCAGTTTCTTCTGTTACCTCCCATCTTAGATTTCTTGCTGGGCTGCCATAGGCTACTCCAAGTACAAGGTCTTGTTCTGGTCCAAACACGTAATTGTAATTAGCGGAACCTGGAGAAGATAAAACTTGGGAAACGTTTAAAGGAATTTTTTGATTTCCTAATTTACCCCAATTTGCTCTTACTTTCAAGAAATCAATACCTGATCCTTGCATAAAGCTCTCATTGGAAACAGTCCAACCCGCTCCAAATGATGGGAAGATATCAAAGAATTCTCCTGAAGCCTTAAATTTACTCGAACCATCACGACGTACTGTTGCGGTCAAATAGTATTTAGAATCGTAATTATACTGTGCACGGGCAAAATATGAAACCAATGCTGTAGGTGTATAAGAAGTCTGTATGACTGTCTTATCGTAATTTAAAGAAGCAAGATCAATATTCCAATATTGTGATTTGTTTGGTACATCGTATCCAGTCAGATCAGACATGTTACCAATTTCCACTTTCTCTCTTGAAGTCCCCAAGGTTGCATCTAAATTATGCTTCCCAAAGCGTTTTTGATAGGATAGGAAATTTTCCCACGCCCAGCGGAATGTCTCCGTTTTCGCAAGATTTAAACTGTTATTAGCATAAGTAAGTGATTTAGGGTTCTTTGCTTTCAATTCTTCAAACTCTGCAGATGTTCTTAAAGGGTCTTCATTTAAGTAACGGTCTTTAATATCGTTAAAACCTCTATTTTGAGAAAAGAACTTTGTCACACCGAGACGAGAGGTGAATTTTAAATCACTGAAGATTTGATATTCGGCTTGAAGTCCGCCTTGAATGGACAAGTTTTTGTTGTACTGCTCTTGCATCTTGTTTTCATATACAGGGTTTCCTGTATCATTCAACTTTCCTCCAGCTTGTCCTGCACCAAGAATATAAGTCGCTTCACCTGTAGTCTTATTATAAATAGGTCTTCCGTATCGGCCATTTTCGTACTGAACAGGTACTAAAGGTGACTGACGGTAAGCCGCATCAAATGCACTTAATGGTTTGGTACGATCATTAGAGAAGGATACATTTAGCGTTTGACTTAATTTTAATTTGTTATCAAAAAATTTGTAGGTGTTATTATTACGAATGGTATTTCGTACATATCGAGAACCGTCTGTAATTCCTTTTTCTGTAAAGTTGTTATAACTAAAGAAATAGTCTACTGCATCTGAACCTCCAGATACGCTAACCACGTTATTAGTCACAATACCAGTTTGTAATAATTCCTTAAACCAATCGGTATTGTTTTTTTGGTTGAGTGCTAATGGAATTCCATCTTTTGCTACTACCGCTTGATTTTCATTAAAATGAGTGACATATTCATTGGCATCAGCCATTTTAACACGATTGAGTATCCCTTTAGCACCTACATATCCATCATAAGTGATTTGAGCACGACCTGCTTTTCCTTGTTTTGTCGTTACTAAGATCACACCGTTAGCTGCTCGTAGACCATAAATAGAAGCTGAAGAGGCATCTTTTAAGACATCCATGGATACGATATCTGCCGAATTGATATTTGTGATGTTATCGACAGGAAATCCATCGACAATGTATAGCGGCTCACGACCGCCCGAAGCTGTTCCTAGACCACGAATAATCACTGTAGGAGCAGAGCCAGGAGCTTCATTGGCAATAATATTCACCCCAGCAATTTTACCCTGTACAGATTGTACAGCATTCAATGCGGGCTGCTTAACAATATCACCTGCCGTCACCCGTGAAATGGCACCTGTCAAATCTGCTTTCTTAGCGGTACCGTAACCAATGACTACGATCTCATCCAAAGCAGTATTTTGTTCTGCTAGATTAACAATAACATTGTTTTGTTGTCCGATGGTCACTTCTTTACCATCATAACCGATGTAGCGGAAAATCAATACTTGATTTGGATCTGCTGCAATTTTAAATTCTCCATTTGCGTCCGACTGCGTAGCTACGTTTGTGCCTTTAACCGAAATGGTAACTCCTGAAAGTACGGCATTAGATGATTTAGCTGTAATTTTTCCAGTAATCACTTTACCGCTTTGTGCATATACTGACACATTGATGTGACAAAATGCAGGGAGTAATAATAATGTAAATAACTTCCTCATAGGTGAATTTTTTGGTTATCCTTTCAATTAATAAATTCCAATTATTCTGAATGTTTGTTAATGAAATTTAACATTTATGTTAAGTTTCACTACAGCAAAGATGTGATGTAGTATTCGAAATGTATAATTTTGGACTTATACATTATTACATCACTCCGTTTGAATACAAAGTATTTGTGTTTTTGTTATTAATTATAGTTGCTTGTCAGTAACTTATAGTGAGTGTGTTGTTACTTTATTTGATAGATAGTGTTAAAAACACACTATATCGTATGAGAGGTAATGATGTAGTGTTTTGATTGGTTTCAATAAAAAAATGTCTCTAAGTCGCAGATGAGAGAGGTCGACTTAGAGACATTTTTAGTTGATATTCATTAAGTAATCACTTAAATTCTGTTCTGTTTGTATATTCAATTTTTTACGTAATCGGTACCTTCTAATTTCTACACCACGTGTTGTGATATTGAGTAGACTGGCAATTTCTTTGCTACTCATATTTAATCTGAGGTATGCGCATAATTTCAGATCATTTGGCATTAATTCCGGAAATTGTTGTTTTAATTTTTTGAAGAAGTTCTCATGCGTCTCATTAAAACTTTGCTCAAATAGATGCCAATCCATATTGTCTTCATAAGCATTTTTAAGAATCTTTGATACTTTCTGAAGCTGATCCGCTTTTAATTTATTGCCATTTTCATCTTTTAATTGCAGCAGTTCATGGTTTAATGAATTTAAAAGCTCATTTTTTTGCACAATATTCATTGTTGCATTTGTCAATTCCTTTTTCTTAACATACAATTCATGCTCCAATTGTTTATTTTTAACCTCAATTAAATGTTGCTGCGCACGAATAGCCTCCTGCTTGAGGAGCTCTTCTTGTTTGAGCAAATAGGACTGTTTTAACTGTTTTTCATGTTTTATCAATTTTTTATTGTACCAGTTCTGAATCCATTTAAAAGAAAAGATTAACAGAATCAGATATCCTAAATAGGCATACCAAGTTCTGTACCACGGTGGTAAGATTTCAATTTCAACGGTATTCTCTTTGGTTATGAAGCCATTCGGTAGTTTTGCACGGATGATAAATTGGTGCTTACCTACCACAAGGTTTGAAAACTCCTTATAAGGCAAATTAGACCAATCTGACCATTCATTTTGGCTATTTCCCAATTTATATTGATATTGTACAGGTATTTCGGTATAGTAGGGCAACGCGTAAGATATTCTGATATTGTTGTTTCTGTATTTTATCTTAACCGTTTCTTTAACATCATTAAAATAAACGCTATCGGTACTAAAAAGACTTCTTATGTTTCGAATGAGAGGAATCGGTACTGCCGCGGATTTGAAATTGTCATGTTTCAAATTCAATAACGAGAATCCATTATCAATACTGATCAGATATTGATTGACATCAATGGGCGCTATGTTTTCATAAAACTTCATCATGTTACCTTCCAATGATGCTAATTTGATTGAATCGACCTTGATTTCCCCTCCAGGTAATAGATTGACTAAAGCAATCCGAGTTTTATGAATAAACCAATAGCTATTGTTTCCTGCAACGGTTATTTTGTTTGATTTCGCAAATGTTCCTAGTTTTTTATTGACTTGTTGGTATGGTGTAAATTTATCCACCAGTTCATCGTATAAATAAAGTCCACTATCCGTGGTAAAGACATTGATCTCCCCCAATTTAAAAACACCAATATAATTTGATTTTGGTAGTCCTTTCTGATGTGCATAGGGTTTTATCTGTTTGATTTCAGAGAAATCTTCTGAAAATTTAATCAGATTAAGCTCGTTATATCCTGCTGCCCAAATTGTATTTTTACTTTGCGTTTCTAACAATTGAACTCCAGATTTGAAGTTTGGATATTGCTTGATATAATTTAATACATTTGTTGCACTATGGAACAATGATATACCGGTGTAATTACCCTGCAAAACGGTTGGGAAGTGAGGAGATAGTTTTTTAATTACCCACCCCCCCGTGTTAGGTGATAATAAGCTCATTTGGTTTCCCTTTATCTGGAATGTACCCGTATTATGTCCACATACCAACACGTTATTAATAATTTCTAAATTCCAAACCTGACCTTGCGATCCTTGAATCATTTTAAAGTCGATGGGCTGATATTTCTTTTGCTGATTCCAGGTAGTATAAAAAAGGCCCTGGTTGGTTCCAAGATAAAGATATCCTTGATAAATTTTTGCAGAATAAACAGTTCCTAGCTTTCCAGATTTATCCGAATAATAATATAAATCAGAATTAATGGCTATTCGGTCTATACCATTATCAAGTCCTGTCCAGATATTCGATTGCTTGTCAACAGTTAGGCTTAAAACAGTATTGTTTTGTAAACCAAGGCTTTTATTGATGTGCTGTACTAGAACACCTTTTTCATCAAGGATATAAATACCATTTAGGATTGTTCCAAATACATAATAATGGTCCAACAGTTTAGTGCCATTGTTAATTTGTGCATTCTTAAGCTCCTCATTGATATCATTTTGCCAAGGACTAATAGTACCATTTTTATCCATCACAAATAATCCAGCTTTGGCTGTACCGATCAAGAAAGAATGTTGATCGATAGGGAGTATGCTCAGGATATTCTGTCCTTTTATCCGGTCTTTATCTCGAACAGGAACTAATTTATGATTTTTTAATTCATGTAAGCCAGATGGTAATTTTTCTATGAAAATTCTTTTATTGGCTTGAAAAGCAAATAGAAAAGGTTCTCCATCTCCAGTAATTGTTTTTATCTGGTTATTTTCATAGCTGTATATGGTCGAAAAAGATTGAAAAATAATGCGCTTATCTTGGATAATGATTTTCCAAATTTCATCATTTAGTTTTTTTTGTAATAGGCTACTGATTGAATGGTACTCCAACCTTCCATTTTTGTTGTTCTGCCAATATCCGAATTCTGATTGCCCGCCTGTATAGATCTTTCCATCCGAATGAACCTGAACAACACGGACAATACCTTTATTGGGATGAGGATATAAATTCCAGTAAGCGCCATCATAAACTAACAGTCCTTCTGAATTGGCGGCGTAGATTAAACCTTGTTTATCCACGCTTAATCCCCAGTTTTGATTGCCAGCCTGATAGGCTGATTTTGTGAATTGCTGGACCCAAGGATTTGCTAGATATTGTATATCCTGAGCTATAATCCGAGTGGGAAGATTATTGATCAATATAAAAAGGAGAAAGCAGCTCTTTATTAAAAATTTCATGTACTAAATGTTGTATACTTTGCAATAGGTTTTAAGTTATATCTTTTTATTTTGAAAAATCGAATGATATAAAAAACGCTAATCGTAATAGCAAATTTAAGAATAAATTTAGGTATCATCCTGCTATGTCGTGATATAGGTGCTGAGTTGCCATCAAATTTGAATCAATTGGCAGTCATATCAAGTTCAAAAATATAATGCCCTGAATACAAAGAGCAAATTAAAACTGACCGTAATTGACTATATCCTCTTGTTAATAAGGAAGGTAATGTGGTTCTTTTAATTTATTTAATAACTTTAGATAAGATCGGTCGTTGCTTTGAATTAAGATTTAGTTGCTATTCTAGGTTGTGCAAACCAGTAAAATTTTACGGGTTATTTATCATACATTTAAAATGATGCGCCTTATTACACATGAATTAAGCAGCCAAAAGGTGAAGAATCATTTGGAAAAATATGAAATTTAAAAGATTATGGTCAGTTCACTTGTAACAATAAAATATTTTTAGATCGGATATATGGTGTTTTTAAATTATTTTAGGAATTTTAAATATAAAATTACGTTTAAAATAAAGTACGTTTGACACCATAAGTAAAATAAAATAGTCCGTAAAATTTTTTGAAGTTTTTAAAGTAATAATTTTTGATGATCGTCTATACTGGTATGGATGCTACTCATACCTTAAACATGTCTTATAAAAAAACATCTTCGATATCCGAGGTCGTCAAAAACTATGGCTCTCAATTGCTTCGTTTCATTAATGGGAAAGTGAAAAAAATTGAAGATGCTGAAGATATTTTACAAGAAGTGTGGTATCAGACGAGTCGGCTTTCTAATATTGATCAGTTGGAGAATATGAGTGGTTGGTTGTATGCTGTTGCTAAAAACAAAATAACAGATTTGTATAGGAAAAAAAAGACCGAATCACTGGAAGATCAGATGTATGAAGATGAGGAGGGAAGATTGCAAATCAAGGAACTGCTACTGTCCGACCATACCAATGATGCTGAACTGAAGATGTTCAAAGATGTTTTCTGGGATCAACTCATGAAAGCTTTGGACGAGTTGCCAGAAAAACAGAGAAATACATTTTTATGGCATGAGATTGAGGATATGACGCTGCAGGAGATTGCAGATCAGGAAGGTGAGAGTATCAAGACAATCATCAGTCGTAAAGGATATGCCGTTAAGCATCTTCGACAAAAACTTCGTGTACTTTACAATGAAATATAATATTAAAAGATAGTTTATGAACAATACATATAGCAGTAATAAAAAGAAGAAGCTTTTTTTTATGATACCCTGCGGCATCATACTTGCCTTATTATTTGTATGGGGAGTACAGTTATTATGGAATATATTGATGCCTGAAATATTTGGCTTAAAGATGATCTCTTTTTGGCAAGCTTTTGGAATTCTGCTTTTGTCAAAAATTCTTTTTGGAGGTTTTAGATTTAAAGGTCGAAGACATGAAATGTGTAATGGACAGTGCTTCAACAAGCATGCGCAACATTGTACAGATGATGATCGATCCAAATTCAAAGCAGAATGGAAACGTCGATTTTCAGCGGCATGTCGGGACAAGCCCCATGATGAGCAGACGGAACAACAATAAAGCATCAGAAGTGATGAGGCTCAAAAGAGCAGAGAAGATAATTCTCTGCTCTTTTTTTATATTTTAAAACTTGCTATAAATCGCTATCTGTTCAAAAATTATCTTTTTAAAAAAAAATACGATTTGTTTTAAAGTATTGTCTTTGTAAAAGCGTCTTCTATCAAAAGGCCTTTAAAGTAATTATAAAAAAAACAAAATATGAAAAATAAAATTCGATTTATTATACCTAAGCTCATAGCAGTAACATTCGTTGTTGGCTTACTGTCCTTTGTAATTGGACTTCTATTTAAATTATTAGTGGCAGGGACAATATTGAGCGCATTGGCGATCTTTATTGCGAGTCAGATGCGAAATAAGAAATCTCAAAAGATGTTGCGTGAACGTTCGTTTCCTATTTCGACTGATTTCAGAGCAGATTTAGGTGCGGCTGTACGGCCAGCATCCCATGAAATCAAACGTTCTCATATAGCCATTATCCCGATCAATTAACTTTATATTTAAGCACCATGTTTAATAAAAATAATAATAACACAGACTGTTTTGCGCAATACGGCAATTTAAAAAATAAATTCGAACAACAATTTGGAAAGATAAGAAATGAGTTTTCTCGTGAACATAGACCCTTAGTCAATATTGAAGAAAATAAAGCTTTTTTTACCCTACAATTATATGCTGCTGGTCTCAAAAAAGAACAATTTAAAATTGAAATAAAAGATAAAATATTGACCATTTCTTACGAAGTCTCTGCAACAGAAGACAACGAAGAGCAGTATATGTACCGCGAATTTGTTCCACAATCATTCAGCAGATCTTTTCAATTAAATGAGCAGGTCTCTCAAGTTAATTTGACGGCAAGCTATGAAGAAGGAATTCTAACAGTAATTCTACCAAAAGATGTTGAATCTTTTAATCCTGCTCAAAATATTAAGGTAAGTTAATAAGACTGTGCATTTGATATCAGTAAAGAGGCTTTCTCATCAATGAAATTCGCCATTTCAAATCAGAATTTAAATTTGCTAGGTTAGCTTTTAATGACATAAATCATAAAAAAGGATCAAATCTCTGATGAGTTTTGATCCTTTTTTGCTGAATCTACCGAAGTGTCGAAATTTTATTTAGTGTCAATCTAGTACAATTGACTTTTGATCCAGCCTGTTTTCTTTAAATCAGTACCTGGATAACAGAACAACAGCGAGAACGTTCTATCGTCAAAACTTACATGAAGCGGAGTGAACCATAGAAACTAATACCATCCCCTCAAAGAGCCACTCTAAAATTCCTATCGTAAAAATCTTTATTTGATGTCCTTTCAATTGGAAAGAGATTGTTTCATATGTAAGTAGATAGGGGGATAAATTTTGTTTCTGTAAATCATAAATACGTCATGAATCTGATACTTATGAAGTGCAAAATGAATGATCAGTATTAATTGGTGATATAGTCAAGCGACATGTTACTAATCTTTCAATAATTTCAATTTTAGTTTTGAGGGCATAGATTAATTTTTATATTTGCAGTATTGTTTATAATTAGTCTAAATAAATCGATTATTCTTAAACAACCTTGAATCAGTTTTAATCATAGTATTGGCTATTCATTTTTGAAATTTGGATACTGAATAGGGGCAGACATACTAAACCAAAGTACTTTTTGACAATTAACAAATAATCAACTTATTGGAAAGGAATTTATGATATAGAAAGATATACATATTAAAATAAACAGATCAATGAACCGATAGCCAAGATGTTTATTGGGGACTAAGCAAGAAATACGCCACGCATAAGCTGCAATTTATAACGTGGCGCATTTAAAATCTAAATAATTAGACTAACTGTGCATACATAAACGTATGCTTCTTCTAACGGAAATTAAAAGAAATGCAATTTACAAAAATTTGGGCATTAATTGCCCTTGTCTGTTGTGCTATATCAAGTTTTGCACAACATCAGACCACGATATTTAAAGGAACCATTTATTTAGACAATCAACCTTTACATGGTGCCACTGTTACTATCGCAGAACAGAAAACAATTTCAGATAGCAAAGGACTATTTGAAATTAAAAATGTAAAATCTAAAAATGTTCGTGTAAAGATCACCTCAATTGAAGCAGAAACATGGATAGAGGATATCGTTTTGGTTTTGGAGTCTGTTAATCACCATAATTTTAACTTGGTCAAGTCAAACAAAGCAATTGCTGAGGTTGAGGTTCTGGGATTAACTAAAGTTCAGGAAGTCAGTCGCCAGGCTTATAATGTAACAGCAATCGATGCAACAAAACTATATAATAGCACATTAGATATTTCTGGAGCATTGGATAAAGTAGCTGGAGTGCGTGTACGTGAATCTGGAGGAGTTGGATCAAACTTTAATTTATCTTTAAATGGTTTCTCTGGTGAACATGTTAGATATTTTGTTGATGGTATCCCGATGGATAACTTTGGTTCTTCTTTTCAGATCAATAATATCCCAATTAATATTGCGGATCGTATTGAAGTCTATAAAGGGGTCGTACCGATGTGGTTAGGATCTGATGCTTTAGGTGGCGCTATTAATATTGTGACTGCAGACCGGTTTCGTAATTTTGTTGATGCCTCTTACAGTTATGGATCATTTAATACACACCGAACTGTTGTTAATGCTGCCGCTACTTCTAAAAAAGGATTGACCTTCCAGTTGAATGCTTTTCAGAATTATTCAGACAATAATTATAAAGTAAATGTTGAGGCTGCTGACATTTATACAGGTGCATATGATAAAAATGCTGTCGTAAAACGCTTTCATGATAAATACCACAATGAATCTGTCATAGCGCAGGTGGGTTTTGTGGACAAAAGTTTTGCAGATCGCTTATTATTAGGTGTTATTCTGGGGCAAAATTATAAGGAAATTCAAACAGGAGCGAGGATGAAGTCCGTATTCGGACAATGGCACCGCCGCGGGTCAACCGTTATGCCTACTTTAAAATATAGAAAGACTAATATTATTAAAGGATTGGACGTGATCGTTAATGCCAATTATAATCTGGGCAAAGAACAAAATATTGATACGGTAAATGTTCGTTATGATTGGTATGGCACCTCAAAACCGAATGGAACTAACGGCGAGCGCGCGAGACAGCTTTATATTTACAAAAATAACGAAGGCCTAGCAACAACTAATTTGAATTATCGAATGGGAGAAAACCATTCTATTGCCTTAAGCAATGTTTTCTCGACTTTCAATAGAAAAGGACACGACGAGCTGAATCCTACAAACGCAGCTTATGAACAACCACAAAAAACGAACAAAAATATTTTAGGTTTGGGTTACACATATGGTATTCAAGATGTGTGGACGACAACTGTTTTTGGAAAGCTCTTGACCCAAAACAATAAAAATGGAGCTCTTGACACCACACATAATCGCTTTGGTTATGGATTGGCTACAGCTTATTATATCAAACCTAATTTACAGATAAAAACATCGTACGAACGGACAAATCGTATGCCAACACCCTATGAGATGTTTGGAGATGTGGAAAATCAAGAAGCTAACGCAAAATTAAAACCTGAAAGCAGTCATAATTTGAACTTAGGAACAAATTATAATTTTGCCATCAATAAAGATCACCGTTTTGTTGTAGGAGCAAATTTAATATACCGTTATGCTAGTGATTTTATTTACAATCGTTTAAATAATAATCAATCAAAACTTGTTGCTGATAATCGTGAGGGGGTAGAAACTTGGGGAGCAGATGCTGATGCTCGTTATTCGTATAAAAGCTGGTTGACTTTAGGTGGATCTATCACCTATCAATATTTACAGAATAAGCAGAAATACGAACCCAATTATTCCAATATCAGCCCTCTATATAATGACCAAATGCCTAATATCCCGTACTTTTTTGCTCATGGAGATGCCTCTGTTATTTTTAAGAACTTCATGAATGAAGGAAATACTTTGAATGTAGGTTATAACTTAGTTTACGTACATGAATTCTATTTGTATTGGCCAAGTAGAGGAGGACAAAAATTGGTCGTTCCGAAACATTTTACCCACGATTTCAATGTGGTATACAGCGTTGCAAATAGTCGATATAATATTGGCCTTGAAGCAAAAAACGTGACCAATGAAAAGGTGTATGACAATTTTAGTCTACAAAAACCAGGAAGAGCTTTTTATGTTAACCTGCGCTATTTTATAAATAAATAATCATTCCCGTTCGAATATAAAGATTAGAAAATGAAAACGAATATTAAAAAATTATTGATTACAGGCATAGTTCTATCTGCATTTACCTCATGCAAGAAGGATGATGTTGGACCGCCAAATCCTGGTAATTATATTGTTGCAGTTTCACCAGTTGCATCAACTGGAGTGGCCGATTATCTATTGACAGCTGCAAGTTTAGATGAAGGATCGGTGACCACAAAAGGTCATGGAGTGGAGCAAGATGGAACATATCGATATTATATGACTGCCAATAATAAGTTTTTCTCCATGTTATATGGACAGGGAAATCCGGGAGCAGTTACGACATATGACATCAAAAATGGAACGCTTAATAAGGTTTCAGATTTTCAATCCGAAACTGTACAAGCTTTTGCTCCCGTTAACAATGATATCTTGCTGATGAAAATATCTAGATCGATTACGAATAAATTATCTAATTTCTATATTGTCAATACCAATAGCCTCTTGATTACTGGAGAGGGAACTATAAACAATCAAATACCCTCTAGCAATGGGGAGTTGGCGCACTTTACTTGGATTAGACAGTTTGGAGATAAAGTATTTGCACCTTATATGTCAATTAAAGGATGCTGTGGTGATTCTTTTGGTACTGCTTATCCAGATAGTTCATGGATTGCAGTTTATTCATACCCAAAAATGGAACTGGAAAAAGTCATCAAAGATAATCGTACAAGCTATATTGGAGCCTATTTCTTGGATGGAACAGCAGTTGACGAGAAAGGTGATTTGTATGCGTTTTCGTCAGCGGCAGCAACCACAGCAGGTAAAGTTACGAGCAAAAAACCTTCTGCAATTGTTAGAATTAATAAGGGAACTACAGCGTATGACTTCAGTTATTATCTCAATTTTGAAGAATTGTCAGGAGGGTACAAAATTGGTAATTGGTTGTATGTTGGGAAAGGAAACTTTGTGGTATCCATGAATGCGATGAATGCTGCTGATAAATATAATTTTGCTGTTGTCAACGTATATGATAAGAGTTTTAAAAAAGTGTCTGGTCTGCCAAGCGGTAGTGAAATAAATAGTGTTACATCAACAAACTATACTAAAAAAGATGGCATTGGTTATGTTGGCGTTACTTTGAAAACAGGAATAAGTTATGTCTACAAAATTGATGCAACGACTGCTTCTGCTACTCAAGGATTGCGCGTTGACGGCGGAACGATTACTGCGATTGCAAAATTAAATTAATAATCATATTTCGATGTTGAGCATTTAGTTAAGCATAGCCAAAGGAATGGAGAAAGGAGAGCATGAGAAAGCTATTGCTATAGCATTAGAATTTAAGAAAATGGGTCTCCCTGTGGAAGATATTGTTAAAGGAACCGGACTCTCCATCGAAGAGATTGAAAAACTGAAATAAGATATCGTTTTTAAAATATAGAGAACCGTCTGGCATGATCAGGCGGTTTTTTTGTGGGTTGTTTATGGGTGGGTGTGATATATAAACAACCCCTATGTCTACCCGAATTAACGGTTGAAAAAAAGCGCTAAAAAATACTGTTGCACAATCAACTACTATTGTTTTTCTTCAATCTTTTCATATGCTTTGATCAAGTTTCGAATGCCCATCGGGATCACGTTGGAGACTGGCTCGGCATTGGGTCGGCAATCCTCCAACCTTTTCCTGACCAACTTCGCCCCATCTTCTAGGTCGCTTCGAGTGGGCTCCGAGGTGGCTTCGACTGGGCTTCGACAGGGAGTGAGGGGACACTCGAAGCCGACTCGAAGGAGACTCAGGTGGAGGTAGAACAAGTCTAGAAGAAAGGTCGAAGAAAGGCAGAAAAATACCAAATTGGATGTTTCGGAGCAGTTTTGACAGCAACCAGCTCGATACCAGCTTCATATCAGATTCGGATACTGTTTTACCGAAAGCCGTCTGTACACCGCTTCTGCACCGCCTTTTTCCCGTCCCTGACCCGGGAAATGGACGGTGCAGGGACTTTGCAACTGCGGTGCAGGGACAAGAAAGTTTAAAACAAGGTACGAACAAGGTTAAAACAAAGTACGAATCAGATCCAAATAGCCTGGACATCCCTGCTGTTGATTTTGAAGGAAAATAAGGCTTTCAAGTGGCCAAGAGTGTACCGTTAGTGTACGGGTTATTCACAAGGAGTGTACCAATCTTGTACCAAGAATGTACGGAGAAGCTACTGCGAAGCTACCAAAGAGCTACTCAAGCCAGTAGCTCAGCTGAGGATCTGCAGGCGTAGCGTAGACCAGCACGGGAACACGGTGGTTCATGCATGTCCCAAGCATGGGTAGTGCATATGCTAAGCAATGGTAAAGCATGGATAGTGCGTAAAACGGTACCCATTGATACACTATCCATGCACTATCAACGCTCTATCTATGCTTCATCTATACTTGATCGATGCCTGAAGAGTGCTTTATCTCAAATTAGCGCTTTTAAGCGATTTAATTTATTTTGTCGGGTATCTGAGCGGTTTTGTATTAATAATCTCTCTGATCGGCTAAAATGATGATTAAATAAAAAGCTTTGATGTGTTTATGATGTGGTGAATGGTGCCGCAAGGATTTTTTTGTTAAAATCTAGATTTTCTATTTCGATGATCGCACTGCTCGTGATGACCTTTGAAGCAGAAGTAAGTCAAGTGCTGACCAAACAAAATTATAACTTACAGAGGATTGTCATGTCTGCTGGAGGTGAGAGGTAGTTATAGTCTGTTTATGTGCGTTTTAAAGATGTAATATGGAGACGTAAAATCAATAAAGACGACTCTTTCATCATCGCTGTATTTCAGCTTATCTGCAACGTGAAATTGTTCTCTATTGGCTATAAAAATGTCTTATACTGAAATAGGTT
>NZ_DJTA01000018.1:0-36992 GCF_002440335.1 Sphingobacterium sp. UBA6320
TTCTATATATGGCTATTGGCGGCACGGTTCCACTTCAAGCTCATCCTCCATATCCACGCCAGGCAACTCCTGCTTTTGAAATACGCTTATAGCCCACCCCGTGAACTACTCTAAAACTGGTTTTCTGTCTTCAGTTTGTAAGCGATATGGTTTCTTTTTGAATGGATCTACATAAGCGGTGCTGCTGAGATATTTTGCTTACTACCTGAGCGATTATCTGTTTGAGCGTTTCTTGCTTTCCTATGATCTGGTTTGACCAATTACCTTATCAGTTTTATATTTTAAACTAAATCCATTTTATGAACAATACGTCTGGTTTATTCTAATATGCGTTGTATGGCGGTAGTTTTTACAACAGAGAAGTAGTATTAGCCTTGGTAGTCAGTATTTTGATGACTAATGATTTTAGATTTTTCTAATATAAAAAGGCTAATCACCTCTTGTAAGATGATTAGCCTATATCTCATGATTGACCATAAATCATCAAGATCGACTAATGATGAACTGTAATGTCATCTTATGTTGTGATATATAAATAAAGAATAGTCGCTATTGCGCTTCCAATAAGTGGACCTACTACAGGTATCCAGGCATAGGCTATGTGGAAGGATTTTTTATTTTTTATGGGTAATAAAGCATGTACAATCCTTGGACCTAGATCACGTGCAGGATTAATGGCATATCCAGTAGTTCCCCCTAATGAAAGGCCAATTGCCCAAACGATGAAACCTACTGGTAATGCTCCTATAGAACCTAATCCAAAAGTTTCACCTTGGTGTGTAGTGGGATTAGTAAAATGTAAAATTGAAAATATTAATACAAAAGTACCAACGATTTCACTGATCAGATTAATCTTAGGATTAAAAATAGCAGGTCTTGTGCAGAATACAGCTTCTTTAGCACCAGCATCATCGGTTTGTGCGAAATGATCTTTATACATACACCAAACTACAAAAGATCCAAACATAGCACCTAACACCTGCATCAGGATATATTGCATACCTAACATTAGTGTCATCTTATTTAATATCAAATTGGCTAATGTGACCGCAGGGTTGAGATGTGCACCGCTATAGGGACCAGCGATGATAACGCCTGTAAATACGGCTAGAGCCCAACCTGTACTGATGACCATCCAGCCGGCATTGTGTCCTTTTGTGTCTTTTAAGACCACGTTTGCGACGACTCCACCTCCCAATAGAATAAGCACTGCTGTACCTATAAATTCTGCGATTAATGCATTCATATCAGTTATTCTTAATGGTTAACATCATAATTGGCCCAAAATTTCACTGTTTCTACAGCTCGTTTCCATCCTTTAAGCGATTCTTTAACAGATTGATCGGGTATTGGCGTAAAGGTCCTATCTATTTTCCATTGTTCCGATATTTCCTCAATATTTGCCCAAAATCCTACGGCTAAACCTGCTAGATATGCTGCTCCTAATGCGGTTGTCTCGACGACTTCTGGGCGTAAGGTAACCACATTTAAAAAATTAGCTTGGTTCTGCATTAAAAAGTTATTGGAACTCGCGCCACCATCTACCCGGAGTTCCTTGATATCCGTTTGTGCGTCGGATTGCATAGCACTTAATATATCTGTAATCTGAAAGGCTATTCCTTCCAGTGCAGCACGAGCAATATGTGCCGCATTTGTTCCTCTAGACATCCCTAAAATCGTACCCCTTGCATACGGATTCCAATGTGGTGCTCCTAATCCGGAGAAAGCTGGTACGAGATACACGCCATTACTATCGTGTACACTTTCTGCCAATTTTTCAATTTCTTGAGCATTTTTAATGATGCCTAATTCGTCCCTCAACCACTGGACTACTGCTCCACCTATAAACACACTGCCCTCTAGTGCATATACCACTTCATCACCGATTTTCCAGCCAATGGTGGTTACCAAATTATTTTTGGACAGAATGGGTTTGGAGCCGATATTCATCAATAGGAAGCAGCCTGTTCCGTAGGTGTTTTTTACCATACCCTTTTCGGTGCACATTTGTCCAAAAAGAGCCGCTTGCTGATCTCCTGCAATTCCAGCTATTGGCACTTTGCTGGAGAGAATCTGTCCTGAAGTATGGCCATAAATTTCAGATGATGATGCCACTTTTGGAAGCATGCGTTCGGGAATATCGAATAGGGTCAAAAGCTCGGTATCCCAGTCTAAGGTTTCGATATTGTATAGCATGGTTCTTGAGGCATTGGACACATCCGTAACGTGAACTTCGCCGTTTGTTAAATTCCAAATAATCCAACTATCAACTGTTCCAAAAGCGAGTTCTCCTGCATTTGCCCTTTCTCTTGCTCCTTGAACATTGTCGAGAATCCAATTGATCTTCGATGCTGAGAAATACGCATCTATTCGAAGGCCGGTTTTACTCTGTATAAGATCTGCATACCCTTGCTTTTCGATATTTTTACAATAATCAGCAGTCCTTCTGTCTTGCCAGACTATCGCATTATAGATGGGTTCGCCTGTTATTCTGTCCCAAACAATAGTAGTTTCTCTTTGGTTGGTAATTCCTATTCCTTTGATATTCTTCGGCGTTATTTTCATCTTGGCCATGACTTCTGTAAATACAGAGAGTTGGCTAGACCAGATTTCTTTGGGATCATGTTCCACCCAGCCTGATTCAGGATAAATTTGTGTAAACTCTTTTTGTGCTACCGCTTCAATTTTTCCAGATTTTGAAAAAACGATCGCTCTTGAACTTGTAGTACCTTGGTCTAGTGCCAAAATATATTCAGATGTATTCATGGGACAAGGTTTATTGTGATTGGTAATCGTATTGTTTGCAAAGGTTTAAAAATGAAGTTAATTGATCATCTTGCCATGCAGTTGATCGGTCTAATTCTTTAGCCATGATTTTCACGACAAGGGGAGCTGCTTCTATTGCTGCTTTGGCATCCAGAAATAATATACGCATCCTCCTCGCCAATACATCTTCTACACCTCTAGCCATTTCATTTCGTACTGCCCACACGACTTCTGCCGCGATGTGATCAAATCTTGGATGTATTTTTTGAGCTAGATCTGGATTTTCTGAAGCTAAATCTTGGATTAACTTTGCATCGGATCCATAAAATTGCCAGTGACCTTCTTGTTGCTCTTTGTGATAACCATGGATTTTTAATGTCTTGGTAACACATGGTTCATCCCTTAATTTTCCAATTTCAATAGCCTTATTTACCGTTTCTTCTGCCATTTTCCGATAGGTGGTCCATTTTCCACCGGTGATGGTGATTAAACCTGATGGGCTGCTGATTAATTTATGATCTCGCGATATCTCCTTCGTCGAAGTTGAATTCGAATCTTTGGGTGCAGCTAAAGGTCTTAATCCTGCAAATACACTTAATATATCGGCTCTTTGTGGTGCAGGATTTAAATAATTTTTAGCGGTATCAAGAATAAATGCAATCTCCTCCTCTAAAGGTCTTGGTTCAATACTATGTACATTTAAGGGGGTATCTGTTGTTCCTAACAAAATATGATCGTGCCATGGAACTCCAAACAATACGCGACCGTCTGTTGTCTCAGGAATCATAAGAGCATCTTCTTTGCCCAAGAACTTTTTATCAATAACAATATGTGTTCCCTGCGAAGGTCTTACTAGGTTTTTATGGTTGGGAGATTCCATTTTTAAGATATCATCTACAAAAATTCCTGTGGCATTGATGACTGTTTTTGCTTTAATTTGAAAACTTTCACTGGACTCCGAGTCCGTAAATGAGATACCCGAAACCAGTCCTTCTCCATTTTTATGAATAGCGTTTACATCACAATAATTTAAAATCGTAGCTCCTAATGTATTTGCTGATTGTGCTAAATTAATAGCAAATCGCGCATCATCAAATTGTCCATCGTAGTAAATGATACCTCCTTGAAGACCTTGTTGTTTAACTGAATGAAGTTTGGAGACGACTTGTACATTGGATAGAAAATTAGAATTTCCAATTCTATACTTGCCAGCCATCCAATCGTACATCTTTAAGCCGATAAGAAATTTCCATTTACTAAAGAATGAATAACAAGGAATGATAAAACTTTGTATTCGTGCCAAATGAGGAGCATTTTGAAAAATTAAGCCTCTTTCGTGTAAAGCTGAATAGACGAGCTTGATATCGCCGTTCGCTAAATAACGAACACCCCCATGAACCAACTTGGTACTTCTGCTGGATGTTGCCTTGGCAAAATCGTATTTTTCCAGTAATAGGGTTTTGAATCCTCTGGATGCTGCATCTACAGCAATACCAAGTCCAGTAGCTCCACCTCCGATGATGACGATATCCCATTCAGAAGTGCTTTTTACCGCTGTTAAACTTGTGTTTCTATTAAAATTAATCATATATGTATCGTTTTTATTACGATTTATTTCTTTTTGTTGTGAAATTGCAATAATCAAATATAAATGAAACATTTTAATAATCAAACGAAAGCTTACGAAAGTTGGTTTTATTTATTTCATAATAAGTAGTAACTTGCATCATAAATTATTGAATTTTTATGAATCTTGTAGATAGACATGAATATATCTTAGCGCAGTTGAAAAAGTCTGATCATATAACTGTGATGCAGTTGTGTCAAGATTTAAATGTTTCCACTGTAACCATTCGAAAGGATTTGAAGCAGTTGGAAGATTCTAATTTACTTTTTCGAACACATGGTGGTGCTACCAATAAAAATCCTTATATTATAGACCGTAATGTTTTTGAAAAGGAAAAACATTATTCGAATGAAAAAGCACTCATCAGTAAATGCGCTGTTTCTTATATGGAGTCTCATGAATCTATTATTATTGCTTCGGGGACGACTATGCATGCCCTGGCAGATGCCATGGATTCCAGTATGGAACTGAATGTGATCACATCGTCTTTGCAGGTTAGTATGAAGCTCAATCAATTTCCGGCAGTAGAAGTCTTGCAGTTACCTGGAATTCTTCGGAAAAGCAGTATTTCTATCTCTGGCCATTATGCTGAACAAATCTTGGGGGATTATTTTTGCTCCAAATTGTTTATTGGTGTTGACGGTATCGATATCACGTATGGCTTGTCTACGACTTCTGGTCAGGAGGCCAAGTTGAATAAAGCGATGATTCAATCTGCGCAGAAAGTCATTGTATTGGCAGACTCTTCTAAATTTGGAAGAAAATCTTTTGGACGGATCTGTGCCATTGATGAAATTGATATCATCATAACAGACCAAGGGATTACACCTTATTATAAAGAAGAGATTGAGAAACTAGGCGTTAAATTAATAATAGCTGAATAGAAAAAATAGGCTATGTTGTTCGGAAATATGGTAACAAAATTTGGGATTTTACTCAACCAGATTTTATTATTTTTCTTTAAATTATGTAAAAAAAGACTAAAAATATTGTCATTCGTTAAAGAAATGCCTTTATTTGCACAAATCTCAAATTTAAATGGCTAAAAATTTACTCATAGTAGAGTCTCCAGCGAAAGCGAAAACAATAGAAGGGTATTTAGGGAAGGACTTTTTAGTGAAGTCTAGTTACGGACATATTCGTGATTTGGTGAAGACCGATGATGCTATTGATACAGACAAAGATTTTCAACAAAAGTATGAAGTCCCGAGTGATAAAAAGGCTGTTGTCAGTGAGTTAAAGAAATTAGCTAAAGCTGCAGAAACTGTATGGCTAGCGTCCGATGAGGACCGCGAAGGAGAGGCCATATCTTGGCATTTGTTTGAGACGTTGGGATTAAAGGATGAGAGTACCAAGCGTATTGTATTTCATGAGATCACGAAACCTGCAATTTTAAAAGCCATTGAGAATCCACGCAAAATAGATTATAATTTAGTAAATGCACAACAAGCACGTCGTGTATTGGATCGTTTGGTCGGATTTGAACTTTCTCCTGTATTATGGAAAAAGGTGAAACCTTCATTATCTGCAGGACGTGTTCAATCTGTCGCTGTCCGTCTGATCGTCGATCGTGAGCGTGAGGTGATCAGATTTAATGCTGAGGCATCCTTTCGTATAGTTGCTTTTTTCCATACTGGAAAAGTTAAAGATAGTTTTAAAGCAGAACTACCACATCGCTTTGCAACAGAAGCTGAAGCTAAGCAGTTTTTAGACGATTGTAAGACTGCAGAGTTTGCTGTGAAGAGTTTGGAAACAAAACCTGCGAAACGAGCTCCTGCGGCTCCATTTACGACTTCAACATTACAACAAGAGGCTAGTCGTAAGCTTGGGTTCTCTGTAGCACGCACGATGCAGGTGGCACAACGTTTATATGAGGCTGGACGTATTACCTATATGCGTACCGATTCTGTTAATTTAAGTCATACTGCAACGGAAGCTGCTGAAAAAGAAATTCGATCTGCTTATGGTGATCGCTATCATAAGCTGAGAAAATATAAAACCAAAACTTCTGGTGCTCAAGAGGCCCACGAAGCTATTCGTCCGACTTATTTTTCTGAACATAGTATCGAAGGTGATGCTGCAGAAAAACGTTTATATGATTTGATTTGGAAACGTGCTATTGCTTCTCAAATGAGTGAAGCAGAGTTTGAAAAAACATTAGCTAAAATTTCCATATCTACGCGTAAAGAAGATTTATCGGCATCGGGTGAAGTCATGAAATTTGATGGATTCTTAAAGGTTTATTTCGAATCTACGGATGACGATCAAGATCAAACCCATGATGAAGAAAGTGATAATTCATTATTGCCACCGTTAACGACCGGGCAAGCAGTTGTGTTGAAAAGCATGAATGCGACAGAGCGTTTCACCAGACCTCCTGCTCGTTATACGGAAGCGGCCCTAGTGAAAAAGTTAGAAGAACTTGGTATTGGTAGACCTTCTACCTATGCACCAACTATTTCGACGATTCAAAACCGTGGATATGTGGTAAAAGAGGAAAGGGAAGGTCGTTCGCGTGATTATCGTGTATTGACTTTGGAAAATGCTGAAATCTCTGCTGTGACTAAAACTGAAATTACGGGTGCTGAGAAAGGAAAAATGTTTCCAACAGATATCGGTATCGTGGTCAACGATTTCTTAGTTGAGCATTTCAAGGGTATTGTTGATTTTAATTTTACGGCAAAAGTAGAAAAGGAATTTGATGAGATTGCGCATGGTCTGACAGAATGGACCGATATGTTGCGCGAATTCTACGGACCTTTTCATTCGGAAGTACAGAATACGTTGGAAAATGCTGAGCGTGCGAACAATGAAAGAGAATTAGGTGTAGACCCTGTATCGGGTAAGCCTGTATCTGTGCGTATCGGTAAATTTGGTCCTTTAGTTCAGATCGGTGCACAGGATGATGAAGAGAAGCCTCGTTTTGCTTCTTTACGTAAGGGTCAAATGATCGAAACCATTACTTTTGAGGATGCTATGGAATTGTTCAAGCTTCCTAAGAAAGTGGGTGTTTTTGAAGAAAAGGAAATGACTGTTGCTATTGGACGATTTGGTCCTTATATCCGTCACGATTCTTCTTTCTATTCTTTACCAAAAGGTATTGATCCACTTGATGTGACCGAGGAAGAGTGTATTCAGATCATTAAAGAAAAGAGACAGAAGGATATTGAAAAGATTATTCGTGTTTTTGATGAAAACCCTGAAGCTCAAATCGAACAAGGTCGTTGGGGTCCATTCGTCCGTTTTGGAAAGCAAAATTTAAAAATTCCTAAAGGAATGGAAGTGGAGCAAATTACTTATGAGGATGTATTGAAATGGGCGGAAGCTGATGCACCTAAAGGTAAAGCTAAAGTAACGGCCAAAAAAACGGCCACAGCTAAGAAAGCACCGGCTAAAAAAGCTACGACAGCAAAAAAGGCGACGACAACTAAAAAAGCAGCTACAGTTAAAGCAACTAAAGCGAAATAATTGAAATGAAAAAGGATTTACCTGAAAACATTGTTCAAAATATCACAATTGCTGTTGTTTTGGAAAGTGAAAGTCCAGAGTTTAAGGTATGGAATGTCTATTTGATCAATGAGAAAAGTCAAGAGATTCAAAATGTCTTGGTTACTTCAAAAGGATATGGTGAGAAAGATGGTGCTCAGGTACAAACAAGTACATTGCGTCATTTTATTGGAAATGTTGCCGCACATTCTTTTGAAAAAATCGAAGCTATTGACGAACAGGTATTTGGCTTGACAAATGAATACTGGTTGAGTTTTTACATTGATAATATTATTTACGATAAGAAATATATCTTCTTGCCAGAGAGCATCATTGAAGGGAATTTAATACTTGTTCCTTTAGTCAACAAGCTTGGGGTAATCATAGGAGGTATGAATTAGTTTTATGACAACTAGACATAACTTTATTATTGCTATTGATGGTTTCTCTTCCTGTGGGAAAAGTACAGTAGCAAAGGCATTAGCTAAAAAATTAAAATTCGTCTTTATTGACAGCGGTGCGATGTACCGTGCTGTAACATTGTATTTCCTTAGGGAAGGGATCGATGTAGAAGATGAAGCGGCAGTTGCTCAAGCATTAGAAAATATTCATATTGACTTTATACCTAATCTGGAAAAAACAGAGATCCACCTGAATGATGAAGATATATCTGATGAGATCCGTCAGATGTATATTTCTGATAAGGTGAGTGAGGTGAGTACGATTAAAGCGGTACGTCAAGCCATGGTTGCACAGCAGCAGAAGTTGGGACGTAGGCGCAATATTGTGATGGATGGTCGTGATATTGGTACGACTGTATTTCCGGATGCAGATATGAAGATCTTTATGACTGCCGATCCGCAGGTTCGTGCAAACAGGCGTTATCTCGAATTGACCAGTAAAGGTGAGCACGTGACCATGGATGAGATTGTTAAAAATCTGGCACATCGTGATCATATCGACAGCACGCGAGAAGAGAGCCCGCTACGAAAAGCTGATGATGCCATCATACTGGATAATTCATATATGACTCAAGAGGATCAGCTGACATTTGTCATTGAAGAATATACAAAAAGAAAAGCTTCCAAATAGGAAGCTTTTCTTGTATTATTTAATAGTAAATCTTATTTAATACTATTGATTTGCTGTTGTTCTTTTAGTTTGGCAACATTGTTCTTCTCACCGTACTCATCTGTTTTTTCTTGGAAAGAGTCCAATAGTTGACGAATTGCATCTGAATTGTCTGCAGTACGTTGAAAAATATCCGGTAGAATTTTTTCTAGATTTTGGTCTCCAAGTTCGATATTATCCACCTCAATTTTTCCAATTTTTTCTAATACGGCTTGCTGACTTTTTCTTACATCTTCTAACTCTCTGGAAATTTTTTCCATCAATTCAAATTTCTTCAATTTATCCATATTATATCTATTTAGTGATCAATTACTATAATAACGTTTGAAGTGGGTAAAATGTTTGGTATGAAATAAATAAAAGCGATTGAGTCGTAGCCTGTATGTTGACACTACAGCATATTTTATCGGCTATGCAGATGGGTAATAGCATCAAATAAGAAATGGAAAAGCGGGTAATGGCTGGAAGGGTAGGAGTCTTTTATAAGGGAAAGGGCTATCACACAGATGTATGATATCCCTTTCCTTTATTTTGGATCAACAGGCAGTACCTTTTGGAATTATACTCGCCCTGGGTATGCTTCTAATCCTTTTTCTAAACAAATCAATGCTTTTTTCAGGTCGTGTTGATTGAGTACGTAAGCTAATCGCACTTCATTGTTTCCTGCTCCCGGAGTACTGTAGAATCCGGTTGCCGGAGCCATCATCACGGTTTCATTTTCGTAAGCAAATTCTTCCAACATCCACTGACAAAATTTATCTGCGTTGTCAATAGGTAATTTTGCTACGACATAAAAAGCACCACCTGGATTTGGCGAAAATGCACCTTCAATTTTATTTAAACCAGCGACCAGGGTGTCGCGACGGGCTGTATATTCTGTTGAAACGGCATCAAAATAACTAGCTGGTGTATCTATCGCCGCCTCAGCAGCGATCTGACCTTCCAAAGAAGGGCTAAGGCGTGCTTGAGCAAATTTGAGTGCTACTTGGTATAGTTCTTTGTTTTTTGTAATTAGACAGCCTATTCTAGCTCCACAAGCCGAATAGCGTTTTGATACAGTATCCAATACAACCACGTGCTGTTCTAATCCCTCCATATGCATGGGCGAAATAAATTCGCGACCATCATAGCAGAATTCACGGTATGCTTCGTCAGAAAATAAGTATAAATCGTATTTTAAGCAAAGTTCGCGTAACGCTTCGAGTTCTTCTCTCGAATATAGATAACCTGTAGGATTATTGGGATTGCAGATTGCAATAGCTTTTGTTTTATCCGTGATCACTTTTTCAAATTCGGCGATCGATGGTAAAGCAAAACCACTGTCGATATAGGACATAATCGGTTTAACTACGATATCTGCTGAACATGCAAAACCATTGTAATTAGCATAGAAAGGCTCTGGAATAATTACTTCTTCACCAGGGTTTAAACACGCTTGCATAGCGATCATAATCGCTTCAGAACCACCATTTGTTACTAAGATATCAGTAGGTTCGATATGATAGTTCAAATTATTGTAGTATGTCGTGAGTTTATTGCGGTATGATGCTGTTCCCTCAGATGCTGTATATGCCCAAACTTTGAAGTCAATGTTTTTTAACGCATTAAGCATGACCTCGGGTGTTTCGATGTCCGGCTGTCCGATGTTTAAATGATAGATTTTTTTTCCTTCTTTCTTTGCTTGATCAGCAAAAGGCGTCAGTTTTCTAATTGGAGAAGCGGGCATATTATACCCTTTTGTTGATATTGATGGCATTATTTTATATAAATTAGCAATACAAATTTAAGGAATAAAAACTAAAAAAAGCCACTTTAGTTGAAGTGGCTTTTGATGATCGTGATATCTGTAAAGTAATTACTCTACAATTCCTTTAATGTACAATGTTTTTACAGGTGTTTTCGTATTTGATGTTACCGTAAAGCTTTTTGTAAATGGAGCTTTTGATGCAGCATTGAACGTCACTTTAATGGTTCCTGTATCTCCTGGTTTGATGGGAGTCTTTGTGAACTCGGCCACTGAACAACCGCATGATGGTTTAACATCACTTATAATGATAGGCTCACTTCCAACATTTGAAAATTTGAAACTGTATGAAACTGGAGTTCCTTGTGCAATCTTTCCAAAATCATGCGTTTCTTTTTCAAATTTAAATTCGCTTTGACTCGCTTGCATTGCAGTAAATCCTACAAATGCGATAATAACAGTTAATACGGCTAAAAACTTTTTCATATCTTCTTCTTCTTTATTTGTTTACTATGCTATTTGATATAGTCAAACAACGTACCAAAATAGCTATTTAGACTTTGATTTAGTGGGTAAAAGGAGCTAATAACAATAATATTACATTCACCTAAGACTAGATGATTCCTTCTTTTAACAAATCCTGAATATGAATAATGCCATCATATTTTCCATCGTTTAAAACAATCAATTGCGAAATATTATTTTGGCGCATCATATGCAATGCATTTACTGCAAGTTCAGATTTGTCAATTGTTTTGGGGTTTGCACCCATGATGTCGGCGGCAGTAAGCCCAGATAAATCTTGATAATTTTCGAGCATCCGTCTTATATCACCATCGGTAATTACGCCAATAATCTGATCTTGGTCCAATACAGCAACGGCACCTAATCTATGTTGGGTAATGGTGAGTATAATTTCCCTGATCCTTGCATGACTTTGAATTTTTGGTTTTTCATTTTGATCTGAAAGATCCGCAACCTTGAGGTATAGTTTTTTGCCGAGTGCTCCTCCTGGATGGTACTTCGCAAAGTCTTGATCTGAAAAATCACGGCACTCCTGTAAGCATACGGCCAAGGCATCGCCCATCGCCAATTGCGCTGTTGTACTGGAAGTCGGAGCGAGGTTATTTGGACAGGCTTCTTTGTCAACAGTTGTGTCCAATACATAATCTGCCTGTTCTGCCAAATAAGAGTTAATATTACCAACAAGGGCTACCAAAGTATTGCCTGTTTGTTTTAAGAAAGGTACCAATACTTTGATTTCGGGAGTTGTCCCACTTTTTGAAATAGCAATGATTAAATCTTGCTGTTGAATGATCCCTAAATCTCCGTGAATGGCGTCAGCGGCATGCATAAAAATGGATGGTGTTCCAGTAGAATTCATTGTTGCAACAATTTTTTGAGCAATTATTGCACTCTTTCCTATGCCGGTAACGATGACACGTCCCTGTAAGTTTACAATTTGTTTCACCACGTTAACAAAGTCGTCGTCAATCCGTTGTGACAAATCAGCTACCGCTTTAGCCTCTTCTTGTATCGCTTGTATAGCTATATTTTTTATATCGATGTTGCTTTTCACAAATAAAATATCTACTTTTATATTAAAGATTGACTACAAAAATACGTTATTTTACAGATTTTTTGGTCATTTATCTATCTTATTTTTGCCCGAGGCTCGATGGAAATAGAAAAATCACTTTTCGACAATTTACAAGATTTTTTTGGTTTTGATACTTTTAAAGGAGATCAAGAAGCAATCATAACAAATGTGCTACAGAGAAAGGACACATTTGTCATTATGCCTACTGGGGGTGGTAAATCCATCTGTTACCAGCTGCCGGCATTGATGAGTGAGGGGACAGCAATTGTCATTTCACCTTTAATTGCCTTGATGAAAAACCAAGTTGATCAACTTCGCGCGTTTGGCGGAGAGGATAGTATTGCTCACTTTTTAAATTCTTCATTGAATAAAGGTGATATTATGCGCGTTAAACAGGATGTTACGGCAGGGAAAACCAAACTACTTTATGTTGCACCGGAATCGCTTTCCAAATTGGAAAATGTCGAATTTCTAAAGCAGATAACGGTTTCTTTTGTGGCTGTTGATGAGGCGCATTGTATCTCTGAATGGGGACATGATTTCCGCCCTGAATATCGTAAGATTCGTCAAGTGATCAATGGTATCGGTGAAAATATACCCATCATTGCGTTGACAGCTACTGCTACTCCAAAGGTGCAGTCGGATATTCGTAAGAATCTTCAAATGAATGATGCTATGCTCTTTAAATCTTCTTTTAATAGGGGCAATTTATTTTATGAGGTAAGACCTAAGAAGGATGTCGTTAAAGAAATCGTACGTTTTATTAAAGGTCAATCTGGAAAGACGGGTATTATTTATTGCTTAAGCCGTAAAAAGGTTGAGGAAATTAGTGAGGTCTTAAATATCAATGGAATCAAGGCGCTTCCTTATCATGCTGGTCTGGATGCTAAAACGCGTGCTGATACACAGGATAAATTTTTAATGGAGGATGTGGAGGTTATCGTAGCAACGATAGCTTTTGGTATGGGAATCGACAAACCCGATGTACGCTTTGTCATCCACCATGATATTCCAAAATCAATGGAAGGTTACTATCAGGAAACAGGTCGTGCTGGTCGTGATGGTGGAGAGGGGCTATGTTTGGCTTTTTACTCGGAGAAGGACGTTGAGAAATTAACGAAATTTATGAAGGATAAGCCTGTTGCTGAAAGGGAAATCGGTACCCAGATTCTCAAAGAGGTCATTGATTATTCTGAATCTGCAGTTTGTAGACGTAAACAAATATTACATTATTTTGGTGAGAATTTTGATGAAACGGGTTGTAGTAACATGTGTGATAACTGCCGTTCTCAAAAGACTTATTTTGAAGCTGAAGCCTCTTTATTAGAAGTGCTTTCTTTCATTAAAGAACAGGGGGAGAATTTTGATGATCTGCATGTGATCAATGTGATGATCGGTCAAAATAATCAACCTGTGTCTGCTTATAAACATGATGAGCATCCGCTGTTTGGAAAAGGTAAAGATAAAGGTATTGTGTACTGGGAGTCTTTGGTTAGGCAAGCCGTTCTGAATAACTTCTTGGCAAAGGATATTGATCATTATGGTTTATTAAAAATGACCGATATCGGACGTCATTATTTAGAAAATCCATATGCATTAAAATTTGTCATGAATCGTCCTTTGGATTTTTCTGGAGATTCGTCCTCTGACGATGCTGGACATGCGACAGGAGCTTTAGACACCGAGTTATTGAAGATGTTAAAAGATCTCCGTAAAAAGATTGCTAAATCAAAATCGTTACCACCATTTGTTATTTTTCAAGATCCATCATTAGATGAAATGTGTACGCATTATCCTGTTTCATTGGATGAATTGAAACAGATACAGGGTGTGGGCAATGGTAAAGCGGTTAAGTTTGGAGCACAGTTTGTTGAGTTGATCAAAAACTATGTGGAAGAAAATGACATCGATCGTCCTGTTGATTTAGTGATCAAGGGTACGGCCAATAAGTCTGCATTAAAGGTTGCCATTATACAGAATATCGATCGTAAGATTGGTCTTGATGATATTGCTGCTGCAAAAGGAATCAGTTATGAAGATTTGTTGAAAGAAGTGGAGACGATCGTCAATGCTGGCACAAAACTGAATATTGGATATTTCGTTGATGAAATGATCGATCAAGATCGCCAAGATGAGGTTTACGATTACTTTAAGCAGGCTGATTCGGATTCTATTGATCAAGCTTTGCGAGATTTAGGTGGAGATGACTATTCTTTTGAAGATATTCAATTGATGCGAATTAAATTTATGTCTGAATTAGGAAATTAGAAACGCATATATTAAATGATAAATACAGTACTACCTCAAATTAAAAATGGAGATTCTACGAATTTCTTTTTAATGGCGGGACCATGTGCGATAGAGGGAGAAGAAATTGCTTTACGTATCGCGGAGAAAATCGTTACCATAACAGATCGCTTAAATATTCCTTATATATTTAAGGGTTCTTATCGTAAAGCAAACCGATCACGTGTGGATTCTTTCACCGGTATCGGCGATGAGAAAGCATTGCGCATTTTGGAAAAGGTAGGTAAAACATTTGGAGTTCCTACCGTGACTGATATCCACGAAAGCCATGAAGCCGCTTTGGCAGCAGCTTATGTTGATGTTTTGCAAATTCCAGCTTTTTTATGTCGCCAAACGGAACTACTTGTTGCTGCGGCAGAAACGGGTAAGGTGGTTAATATAAAGAAGGGACAATTTTTAAATGCAGCGTCGATGAAGTTTGCTGTAGATAAAGTAATAGACTCGGGCAATACTAATGTGATGTTGACTGATCGTGGTAATACATTTGGATACCAAGATTTAATAGTCGATTTCAGAGGTATTCCTGAAATGCGCGGTTTTGGAGTTCCTACGATCATGGATTGTACGCATTCTTTACAGCAACCGAATCAAACATCGGGAGTAACTGGTGGTAAGCCAGAATTGATCGAAACAATTGCAAAAGCTGCAATTGCGGTGGGTGCTGATGGATTGTTTATTGAAACGCACCCTAATCCTGCGCAAGCTAAATCTGATGGTGCCAATATGCTGCACTTAGATTACCTGGAAGATTTAATGGAAAAATTAGTTCGTGTAAGACAGGCTATTCTGTAGCACGAATGTTTATAATTTATCAAAAGTCATCGTTTCGAACGATGACTTTTTTTTATGTCTTATTTTTCAGTCTGTTGCGGATTTGGTGGTTTTTATTAATTCTTATTGATTACAATTCTTTTGGTGCGTCATTCAATTGATTTTTTAATTTGTTATTTTAATTGTTAGATTTGGATTTCAATCTAAATTATGAAATTAAACTTACTTTTCTCTGTTGCTGGGCTTATTCTTGCTTTCAGCTCAGTTGCGCAACAGTCCAAGTGGAATGACCCACTTAAGGATAAGGTGATTCAAGGCCGTATAGCCACGGAAGAATTGTCTAATTACTACCGATTGCCCGATCAGTTAAAAGATCAGGTAAGATCGCCCGTGTGGAGTCTCGGAACGAATAGTGCCGGTTTGTATGTTGATTTTAAGACTGATGCTACAGCAATTACAATTCGTTATAAAGTGAGTGGTTCTTTGAATATGCCCCATATGCCAACGATCGGCGTGAGTGGTGTAGATCTTTATGCAAAAGACGAAAAAGGTGGTTGGAACTGGGCATTCGGTAATTATAATTTTGCAGATACGGTCTCGTATAGTTATCGGGAGTTGGGTGAAAATTCTAACTTCACTTATCGCCTTTATTTACCTTTGTACAATACCGTTGAATGGATGGAAATCGGTGTAGGATCTGACAAAAATTTTAAGTTTGTGGTTGGTGAAGGCAAACCTATCGTGATTTACGGTACTTCAATAGCACAGGGTGCCTGTGCGACAAGACCTGGTCTGGCGTGGAGTAATATTTTAGGACGAGCTGTTCAAAATCCGATCATTAATGTTGCTTTTTCGGGAAATGGTCGTTTGGAGCAGCCGATTATCAACCATATCAATCAGGTAGATGCAGCTGTGTATATCTTAGATTGTATTCCAAATCTAGCATTAACAAAAGATAGAACGGCTCAGCAGCTGGATTCTTTGTTAACGAACGCAGTTACAGAAATTAGGAAAAGACATCCCAAAACTCCTATTATCATTACGGAGCATAGTTCTGGATTTAACAAGGCTATTTTTAATTTAGATAAAAATGAAGAATACCGCAAAAGCAGTGCGGTTGCCCATGCATTTGTTGGTCGTGTAGCCGCATCAGGGGATAAGAATTTGTATTTGTTAACCAATAAGGAAATTGGATTGGATATAAATTCAACAGTTGATTATGCACACCCGAATGATATCGGTATGATGAAAATAGCTGATGCGTACCAAAAGCTGATTGCTAAAATACTTAAGAAGTAGTTCGCTTATCTATAGATGATGCTATCCATGCGCCTGTACTAAAGCATGCCTGCAAGAGATATCCTCCTGTAGGCGCTTCCCAATCGATCATTTCGCCTGCGCAGTACACGTTAGGAAACTGATGGAGTGCAAGATCTTCTCGAAGTTCTGTAAAAGGTATGCCTCCAGCTGTGGAAATAACTTCATCAATCGGTCTCAATCCAGACACTTGGATGGGATAATGTTTAATCGCGTCAGCTAAAGCTTCGGGATTGGTAAAGGTGTGTTTATCGAGGCGTCTTAAAAGGGCTGCTGCTGTTGCTGATAATCTGAGCTTAGTCTTGAGTATAGTGCTGACCTGACTGCCAGATTGAAGCTGCTTGACAAGAGCATCTTTAGTCAGGTTTGGTTTAAGATCAATATGAAGGTGTAACGGAAAATGGAACGTTCTGGTATACCGGTTCATATAGTATAAAGGGCTTCCTTCTATACCATATTTGGTAAAGACCATTTCTCCTAACTTCTTTGTATTTTGAAAGGAAATTTCAATGTTCTTTAAGACCTGTCCCTCTAAACTGGCATAATCATCCGTTGTATTGTAGCCAGAGTTGGCAGCTTGCAAGGGTTTTATTGTGATGTTTTTATTTTTTAATAGGGATATCCATGCTGAGTCCGAGCCTGTTTTTTTCCACGAACCTCCTCCTAGTGCTAATACCAGTTTGTGATAAGGCTTATGGATCGATTCGTTGTTGTGATTTAAGGTCACGGAGTGCTGATCGAAATCCATGAAGTTATGTTCATAATGTATGATAACGCCCAGTTGGTTGAGCTGGTCTAACCATGCTTGCAATACCTGTATCGGCTTGATATCTTTTTCGGGGAATATTTTTCCTGAACTTCCTACATACGTGGAAATGCCGATCTCGGCTAGCCACGCAACGGTATGACTGTTGTCAAATGATTGAACGATATGCTGGATCTGCTCGGCATCGTATTTTTTGATGAAGGATGCGATCGGTTCGCTATGTGTGAGATTAAAGCCACCATGTCCTGCAACTAAGAATTTCCTTGCTGCAGCTTTATTTTTCTCGTAAATATGCACTTTATAGCCTTTTTTTGCTAGTTGATGTGCTGCCATTAATCCTGCAGGACCTGCACCAATGATGATAATCGGATCTTCGTTCATTTGCTGCAAAAATAAGCATTTAAGATCATGAATAGCGTAGGCATGATCAAAATCATTGACCTCATGAATAGGGAAGATGATGTACTAACCTTGGTCAGTCATCATCTTCTATTGTAGGTGTGTAATTTCTGCAATTTTAGTTAAAGACTCTTTTTAGTGTTTTATGGGTACGCTACTTTAAAGGATAATATTTCTTTTTTAGCCATAAACTAGTTCTTACCAGAAGAATTAATACAGGTACTTCTATCAATGGGCCAATGACGCCAACAAAAGCTTGGGGTGAGTGTATTCCGAACACGGCTATAGCAACTGCAATCGCTAATTCAAAATTATTACCCGTGGCTGTAAAGGCAATGGAGGCATTCTTGTCGTAGGGGATATTTTGGGATTTGCTGATAAAAAAACTGGTAAAGAACATGATCACGAAATAGAGTATCAGTGGAATTGCTATTTGGAGAACGTCTAGTGGTAATTTTACAATCTGGTCTCCTTTTAGGCTGAACATGAGTACAATGGTAAATAATAGCGCATAAAGTGTAATGGGAGAGATGGTCGGGATGTATTTTCGGTTGAACCATTCCTTACCTTTTGTTTTGATCAATACGTACCGACTGAGGAAGCCTAGTAAAAAGGGGATGCCCAGATAAATGAAAACACTTTCTGTCACATCTTTGATGGATACGGATACATTGAACTGTGCAATACCCAGGCTGGCGGGTAGCTTATTGATAAACAGCCAAACTAAAAAACTATAGGAAAATACTTGGAAAATACTATTCAAGGCGATCAATAGTGCTCCATATTCTCGATTTCCTTTGGCGAGATCATTCCATACGATCACCATGGCTATACATCGGGCTAGCCCGATTAAAATCAGTCCTACCATATAGTCAGGTTGATCTCGCAGGAAGATGATCGCTAATCCGAACATCAATATAGGACCGATGATCCAGTTGAGTATAAGTGAAATTGTTATTGCTTTTTTGTCCGAAAATGCCTGAGGTAATAGGGAGTAGTCGACTTTTGCCAATGGCGGATACATCATGAGTATTAACCCTATGGCTAAGGGAATATTGGTACTTCCTACTGTGAGCGTGTTGAAGATATCAGGTACTTGGGGATAAAAATAACCAAGCGATACACCGAGCAACATGGCTAGAAATATCCATAAAGTCAAAAATCGATCAAGAAATTTTAGTTTGGTCTCCATACTTATTTTTTGATTTGAGAAAAGACATAAAACATTTGTGAGGCAATTTCTAAACTTCGTGCTCTGTATACTTCATCTTGCTGCTCGGTACCATCAGCTATTTTGGGATCTTCAAATGTGACTGAAATTCTTTTTTCAGCAGCAGGGATATAAGGACAGCCCTGATCTGCGTGTGAGCAGGTCATAATCGCAGCAAAATGGGATTGTGGGTTGAAGTTGTTATCATACTGCTTAGAGAAGCCAATCAGAGGTGCTGCATTTTGATCAAATTTGATTGCATATATGGGATTGGCAGTGTCGGCGATCATATCGATTTGCATGCCTTCTTCTTTCAGTATTTCTACTACTTTTGGAAATAGTGCAGTTGCTTCTGTACCTCCAGAATAACAAGATGTCTTTGGAATTTGATAGTACCATGCAGCTAGTTGCGACCAGATCTGACACAGGTGACTTCGCCTTGAATTGTGCGTACAGATGAAGTTTAAATTGACGTCTGTATCTTGATTCACCTTGAGCTGGATAAAGTCAATCAAGGGCTGTAAAATAGCTTTACGCTCTTGATCGATTGCTGTATGAACGATGCTTTTGATCGTGATGTCTAATTTTGGATTCATATTTTTACTGATTAGCAGCAGCCAGAGCCAGGAGTACATGAATTACTTGTAGATGCTACCACATGTAATGGTTTTAAGGGAATACCACACGATTCTAACGCCAAGCAGGCCGTGGTTTTATTGATGAGTACCAAGTTTTTTCCATCGAAATCTAAGCTGTATTTTCCAATGGTCTCGCGTTGATATTCTACTTCGATTTCGTAATCGCCGATCTGTAGTTTTTCTTCTGACAATTGAATAATATGCAACAATTTATCTGGTTTCAAGCGATGCTCGTAGTCGTCGGCATTCCACAATTGAAAATTTACAGTATGCTCTACTCGGATGGTACCTCCACAATCGATAAAATTTTTACTGATTTGCCCTACTTCTGTGACATGAACATGTGCTGGAACAGCGGTGCCATCTGCTAGTTGAAAGACCACATGTTCTAATGTCGGTAGAATTTTTTTGATGTCTGATAATTTCATATGTTATATAATTTGTATATCGCTATATTGCGATATGTATGAATAAAAAAATTTATGCTACAGGATGAAATATTGTCTTAACAGCATTTTTGATTTTGGGTATTGACAACGATTTGACCAAAGTAATTTTTTAAAAATCCAAAGGTTTTCTCATCTATACAATAACATATGGATGTTCCTTCTATATTTCCCTTGATAAGTCCTGCATTTTTCAACTCTTTGAGATGCTGCGATATGGTTGACTGCGCTAAGGGCAGTTCATCTACGATGTCACTACATATACATACATTTACTTTTAATAAGTATTCAATAATGGCAATACGTGCAGGATGTCCAAGTGCTTTAATGATATTGGCCATGTGATTTTGTTCGTCTGTAAAAAGATCTGCTCTGGTAACTCCCATATTGATATTATTTGTATATCGCAATATTACGATTAATTATTTACTTTTCAATTTTTTTTAAAATAATTAGGTGGACAAATTAAAAGGATTTTGCTTATTTGTTTTGGCGAATGGGGCAGAAGGATATGTCGATATTGGAATAAGGCTTTGATTTTAGTATATTTAGTGCAACCAATAATACTTAATATGGCTAAATCAATTAAATTAACTCAGCGGGTTAAAAAAGGTGATGAGGTAGTAGAGAGACCGATCTATTTTATAGCGGAAAATATCGTTCATTTCGTACAAAATGATTATCAGGGTAAATCTCTTACGACTATTTTTTGCATCGTTTCTTCCACACATGGTACGACGTCATTTGACGTTATTGAATCAGCAGAAGAGGTGGCTAGATTGATAAATTTATAAGGTCATCATTTGGAAGAAGGATATCTTTTATGGCTATCCATTGCGGATAGCCTTTTTTTATAAAAATGATTATGGAAAAATGGGGCAGATACCTATTGGAGAAATCGAGAATGATCTATCCGTATCATTACATGACTATATGCTATACTTCTTGATCGATGTTATCGATCAATTGGGTTCTACATGGATCAAAATATTTCCCAGTTGCGGCATTTCTTGCTGGAGATATGCCTGCAAATTATGCGCTAAGATATGGCCTTCCTTCACTGTTATATCGCCATTGACAATTGCGTGTAGATCGACAAGATGTTTTGTACCTGATTTTCGAACGAAACATTTTTCTGTATCTAATATTCCTTCGACTTTTAAAGAATGGATACGAATATCTGCAATGAGATCTTCGTAAAGGTTTTCATCCATAATTTCTGCTAATGCTGGTCGGAAAATCAGATAACAATTGTATAAAATAAATCCTGATGCAAAAAGCGCAGCGAAGTCATCGGCACTTTCATATCCTTTTCCTAAAATCAATGCTATTGAAATGCCGATGAAGGCAGCTACTGAGGTTATGGCGTCGCTACGATGATGCCAAGCGTCAGCTTTGAGTGAGGAGCTTCCGGTTTCTTTGCTCTTTTTTATGACAATACGATACGATATTTCCTTCCATATGATGATGGTCAGTAAAACAATGAGTGTCCAAGGTTTTGGTAATTCGTGTGGTTTGCCAATATTTTGAATACTCTCATAGGCAATTATAGTGGCTGAAATAATGAGGAAACCAACTACTGCAAATGTAATCAGTGGTTCAATACGACCATGCCCGTATGGATGATTTTCGTCGGCAGGTCTTTTGGCATATTTTAACCCAAGTAATACCAGGAATGAAGAAAAAATATCTGTGGTTGATTCTATTGCGTCGGCAATAAGGGCGTATGAATTACCGAAATAACCTGCTAACCATTTCAGAACTGCAAGTAAAAAATTTCCGACTATACTAAAATATGTTGCTTTTATAGCTGTTTGTTCATTTGACATGTTACTGCTCTTTTATTATCATTTTAAAATTCTATATAAAAATACGATCCTTTAACTGCATCGCGATATAATATCACATGCATAATAGTAAAGGGGTGCATCAAATAGGATGATGCTAATCAACATTATTCAACTCGATGTAGGTGAGGTATGAGATTTTAAAAAAAATGATTAGAGTAGCTTTGGTGGTTGCCAAATATGATTGATGTACGTACTGACGCGGTCTTGATCATCATGAAAAAACGCCTTTTTTTCGAAGAAAATATTGGACATCAGCTGTGGTAGCTGGGTGGAAACTCGACAGTAGATGGCTGTTACATTCAAAGAATTAGCATGCTTAATAAAGGGTAGTTTCTGATCGGTATCTGTATCACCATCTTGATCGTGCTTATTGTAATGATCGAACAAAAACTGTCCTATCGTCAGTTTGCTGTTATTTTTTTGATGCTCAACGCAATGTGATATCAATATGGGTATCTTCAATAACTGAATTAATTCTGTCGTAGAGAATAAATAAAGAGACAATATTAATATGATTGAAAGATTTTTCACGTGGACAAATGTAATGGTTTTTGCGCTGTTTTAAAACTGATTGATGTACTAAAACCATAAAAAAATTAGATGAGAATATCAGTGTGGCTTTATTTAGTATTCCACATATTTTAAATCTTATCTATTTTTAATGACAGCGGACTACTCTGCCATATCCAATTTAATATAACATTTAGGAGATCATCATTCAATAACGATTTCCAAGGTAAACTATTCATTTCCCAGAATGAGGTGAAATTTTTCTATAAGTGTTTGAATGATGTTGATTAATTTTAAATTAAATTATAATATGGGCTATTGTAAAAATTGTATATTTGAAAGTATTGTAAAAATTCTCTCTCTATTATGAATTCATCAAAACAAACGAAGCTCAAATTTACATTCGATAAAGGAGTTACCATACCCAGCTTAATATTTATAATAGGAATATGTCTTTTCTCGGTCTTGTTTCCTGTTGAAATCAAGGCTATTCTGGATGAAATTAAAAATTTTATTTTTGTTAATCTGAACTGGGTATATGTATGGTGTGTGACGGTATTTGTAATTTTTTTGGTATTTCTGATGTTTAGTAAGTATGGAAAAATTAGACTGGGCACCAACGACAGCAGGCCCGAACATTCTTTTTTTTCATGGATCTCTATGCTTTTTGCTGCCGGTATGGGAATCGGTTTGATGTATTTCAGTGTGGCAGAACCGATGCAACATTATGCTACGGATGCTTTTTCTGAAAGTCAAGTTATAAGCAGAGCAAAAAATGCACAACTTTATACCTTTTTCCACTGGGGAATTCATGCTTGGGCAATTTATGGTCTTGTTGGCCTATGTTTAGCTTACTTTACTTACCGGTATCGGCTTCCATTATCGCTTCGCAGCTGTTTATATCCTTTATTGAAAGACAGAATCAAAGGCAAGTGGGGAAATGTTATTGATATATTTGCGCTATGTAGCACTTTTTTTGGTATTACAACAACCTTGGGATTTGGAGTTGTTCAAATAAATTCAGGACTGGAGACTCTTAAAATTTTGCCGCAAACAGGGTTTATCTATCAGATATTAATCGTTGTTGTTTTGGTGTCGTTTGCTGTTTTATCTGCAGTTTCTGGCGTTAATAAAGGAATTAAGATCTTAAGTAATATCAATGTGGTAGCAGTTATTATTCTCCTGTTATTTGTGTTGATTCTAGGACCGACCGTTTATCTTATCGGAAGTTTTACCAATGGACTGGGTAATTATATCAATAATTTTTTTGATCTTACTTTCAATACGCATGTGTACGAGGATAAAACACTCCCTTGGTTTTATAACTGGACTATTCTGTATTGGGCATGGTGGATTTCATGGTCACCTTTTGTTGGGCTTTTTATTGCAAAAATTTCTAAGGGACGCAGTATCCGTGAGTTTATTGCAGCAGTTTTGATCATACCGACACTATTCAATTTTATCTGGATGTCGGTTTTCGGCAACAGTGCAATCTGGATTGACTTTAATATTGCAAACGGCGCACTAAGTGCCTTGGTTTCTGATCCGGATGCTCTGATGTTTAGATTTTTGGAGTATCTGCCACTTTCCAATATTTTAGCTTTTACGGTCATTTCAATTATTATGATATTTTTTGTCACCTCTGCGGATTCAGGAATGCTGGTGATGGACAGTATATCTTCAAAAAACTCCAGTAAATCTCCTAAACTGCAGATCGTATTCTGGGGCGTACTTTTGGCCGTATTGTCGTTAATGTTATTGAATGCAGGAGGGCTAGAAGCGTTACAAACAATGACTCTTATCACTGCTTTGCCGTTTGCTATTATTATGATCTTGTTTGTGGTGTCATTGATGAAGGCTCTTGTCATCGACTATCGTTACTACGAAAAGGGATTGTCTGTTTCAACAATCCCTTGGTCAGGTGAATTCTGGAAACAACGGCTGAAGCAAATTATTTCTTTTAAGACGGAGAAGTCTGTAAAAACTTTTATACAAGAGCAGGTAATGCCTGCATTCACTGAACTGAAGGATGAATTTGCACTAAACGGAATTGCTGTTGAGATCAATTATATGCCTGACAATTTAAAGATTAATTTAGAAATCCATCATGACATTGTCAACAATTTTGTCTACGGAGTTATGGGGCAAAAAAGGATTGTCTCTGAATATATGGTGGATGATGATAATTTGCCAGATCTGGAAGGTAAGGTGACTTATTTTCCTAAAACATATTTTGGTGATTCACGTGAAGGATACGATGTGCAGTATTTTACCAAAAATGAATTAATCAGCGATGTACTTAAACATTATGACCGTTTTCTTAAAATAATCGCTGAAGAGTCTAACGAAATGTTCATTAGTATCGAGAATAATACTCAAGAAAATTAGAAACGATAAGCTATTATGAAGAAAATAGGATTTTTATCATTTGGGCATTGGGCCAATCATCCATCTTATCAGGCACGAACAGCTAGCGACACGCTGCTTCAGTCTATTGATCTATCGGTAGCCGCTGAAGAAATAGGACTTGATGGAGCGTACTTTAGGGTACATCACTTTGCGAAGCAACTGGCTTCGCCGTTCCCCTTACTTGCCGCTATCGGTGCTAAGACGAAACACATAGAGATTGGGACCGGGGTGATCGATATGAGGTATGAAAACCCTCTGTATATGGTTGAAGATGCTGGTGCTGCTGATTTGATCTCAGAGGGAAGGCTACAGCTTGGCATAAGCAGAGGTTCTCCTGAGCAGGTAATTGAGGGATGGCGTTATTTTGGCTATGGGACCGAAGATGGGGAGACCGATGCTGATATGGGACGTAAAAAATCCATGGAGTTTCTAGAACGATTGAATGGTGTCGGATTCGCCATGCCAAATCCCAATCCCATGTTTCCGAATCTGCCAGGTTTATTACGATTGGAGCCCTATTCTGCAGGATTGCGGGACAGGATATGGTGGGGGGCAGCATCGAACGCAACAGCAGTATGGGCCGCGGAACATGGCATGAACCTACAAAGTTCTACCCTTAAGTATGACGAGAATGGAAAGCCATTCCATATCCAGCAAGCAGAACAAATTAGGCTGTATAAAGAAGCTTGGAAAAAAGCAGGACATCAACGTGAACCCAGAGTCGCTGTGAGTCGATCTATTTTTGCTCTTATCAATGATCAAGACCGGTCTTATTTTGGACATGAAGGAAAAGGTAAGGATAGCTTTGGTTATATTGAGCAGGATAGGAGGGCTGTGTTTGGTAAAAGCTATGCTGCTGAACCTGAAAAGCTTATTGCAGAATTATCTCAGGACGAAGCTATCAAAGAGGCTGATACCTTATTGCTCACCATTCCCAATACGTTAGGCGTTGACTATAATGTGCATGTACTTTCTACTATTTTAAAATATATCGCTCCCGAATTAGGTTGGCGTTGATTTTAGTAGGGTCTTTTATAAAAGTACCCTACTAAAATCAATCAGAAAGATACTAAAATGGAAATGTGTAAGCTGGATTTGTTAGCAGTCTTAATTTCATTGTGACATCAAGTTCTTCCTAATTTACATTTTCTAGAATGAAAACCTCTCCTTTAATGCAGTGGAAATAAAAACATACATGAAACAAGGGAGCAAATCGATGTTTTTAGTCACATAACCTCAATGTGGCTCTCGTATTTTTTAGAAGATGAGTGGATCGTAGCTATTCCACAATCGACTCACATGTTGACTTGAACCCTATATTTTTAGCACTAGTCTTATTTTGAATCATTGAAACAGTGTAATATTATACTTTTGTTTATTACATTAGTATAATTTATTACTAAATTGTCTGGTGTAAGATATAAATACAAAAATGGAAAATCTAATGACAGCAGATAAAATATTTGAATTGTACGGAGAGTACATTTTGAATCACGGCGAAAGACCAAAAAATATTTATCGTTTCGCAAAGGACAATGGGTTTGAAGAGAAGGATTTTTATGATTATTTTTCAAGTTTTGAGCAGATTGAAAAATCAATGTTGGTTAATCTTTTTGATAAATCTGTCGCATTGGCATCAGAGGCTCATATTGGGGATGAGATGACGTCGAAAGAAAGGCTTTTGAATGTCTATTTTATCTTTTTTGAAAATATGACGATGAATCGTTCCCTGATTTTGATGATTTTAGGAAATGACAAATTACATTTCGCAAAAATTTCAAATCAACTCAAAAAGACGCATCGAGATTTTATCAAAACGCTTGATTTTAACGATTGGAGCATGATTAAAGAGGCACAAGATGATGTGAGAAATTTTCATCAAAAAGCTAGAGAAGAAGCATTTTGGCTTCATCTGGTTTCTGCTATCGAGTTTTGGAAAAAAGATACTTCTCCAGCATTTGAAAAAACAGATATCTTCATTGAAAAGACTATCGATACAGGATTTGAACTGATGGATAATGAACCTTTGCGGAAAGTAGTCGACCTGGGTAAGTTTTTATTCAAAGAAACATTCAGAAAAGCTTAAAGGACAAATCTGAATTTTAAATTTTCTGTATTTCAATCAAAATAATGGAAATTCTTCAGTGTATTAACAATGAAATTTTAAAATGAAAACACTCCATAAAATACCGACAGGAAAGTTAGAACGAACAAGCAGTTTGTTGAAAGCCGGTGCCAAAGTTGGCGTTAATTACATCAAATATTACGGAAACAAAATTATTAAGGATGAGGATGAGGCTCGGAAAACTTTAAATGAAGATAATGCGACCGATATTTACGATTCTTTAAAAGAATTGAAAGGTTCTGCTTTGAAAGTTGCCCAGATGCTGAGTATGGAGAAAAATATTCTTCCGCAAGCTTACGTTGAGAAATTTTCTTTATCGCAATTTTCTGTTCCACCGCTTTCTGGTGCTTTGGTGAAAAAAACTTTTAGAAAATATTTTGGAAAAAATCCAGAGGATTTATTTGATGAGTTTACTACTGAATCTGTTAATGCGGCAAGTATCGGGCAAGTTCATAAAGCGAAGAAAGATGGTCAAAATTTTGCTGTCAAAATTCAATATCCTGGTGTTAGAGATAGTATTTCGAGCGATCTGAAAATGGTAAAACCGATTGCGATGAAGATGTTTAACATTAAAAAAGAGGGTTCGGAATCGTATTTTCAGGAAGTGGAAAATAAATTGTTTGAGGAAACTGATTATGATTTGGAACTAAAAAGGAGTCAGGAAATTTCTGAAAAATGTGCTCATCTTCCGAACCTGGATTTTCCGAAATATTATCCTGAGTTTTCTTGTGAAAGAGTCATTACGATGGATTGGATGAACGGAAAGCATTTTTCAGAGTTTACAAAACAAGATCATTCACAGGATGATCTGAATAAAATCGGACAGACGCTTTGGGATTTTTATATGTACCAAATGCATGTTCTGAAGCAAGTGCATGCGGACCCGCATCCAGGAAATTTTTTGGTATCGACAGATAAGAAGCTGCTTGTGATTGACTTTGGTTGCATTAAGGAAATTCCGAATGATTTTTACAAACCTTATTTTGAATTGGCTAAACGAGAGAATTTGGATAATCCTGAATTTTTCAAAGAAAAATTATACCAGTTGGAAATCTTGTGTGACACTGATTCTACAAAGGAACTGGAATTTTTTACCAAATTATTTTACGAATTACTGGAATTATTTACAAGACCTTTCAATACGGTGAATTTTGATTTTTCTGATGAAACTTTCTTTCAGGAAATTGCAGATTTAGGTCAGCGGTATGCGAAACTGAGTAGTATGAAAGGGATGAACACCAACAGAGGTTCGAAACATTTTATTTATATGAACCGAACATTTTTTGGTTTGTATAATATGATGCATGATTTGAAAGCGCAAAATATCGTCATCAATCAATATCAAAATTTCATTCAATAAATGCCTGCTAACTTACCTTCAAAGATTTGTGAAGTGTGCGAATTGCGCTTCAATTGGCGGAAAAAATGGGAAAAAAATTGGGACGACGTAAAATATTGTAGTGAACGATGCCGGAAAAACAAAAAATCAACATTCTCTGGTTCGGCAACGATTTAAGAATTAGAGATAACGAGTCACTTTTCAATGTCATGCAGGAAGATTTGCCTTTTCTTGCACTATATATTTTTGACGAAACTTTTTTCTGTTCGGCACCACTTGGTTTTAAGAAAATTGGAAAATTCAGAGCTCAATTTTTGCTGGATACAGTTTTGGATTTGAATAGTAATTTAAATCAAAAAAATATTCCGTTTCTTAAAAAAATTGGACGAACTCAGGATGTATTTAATCAAATTTCGGGGCAATTTGAGATTGAAAAAATATTCTGTCAAAGTGAATGGACTCAAGAAGAAGTCGTTTTGGATAATAAAATCAAGCGTATTTTACCAGGTGTAAAATGGGTTAAATCTTATTCCCAACTGTTGCTTCAACCTAATTTCGTGGCTGAGAAATTAGATGAAATTCCTTTATTGTTTACTAATTTCAGACAAAAAATTGAGAAAGATTTTAAAGTTAGAAATGAATTTGATTGTGAACATTTAGTGAACAGAAGGCCAAATTTAGATTTGCAAATAGACAGCGATGACATCACATTAAAAACGTTGGGTTTCGATGATTTTGAAGTGCATCAATCTACGGCTTTTCCATTTTCGGGTGGAGAAACAGCAGCTATACAACGATTGAATGCTTATCTTTTTGAAACTAAAAATCTAAGTTGTTATAAAGAGACAAGAAATGGTTTAATCGGTGAAGATTACAGTAGCAAATTTTCTGCCTGGCTTGCAAACGGAAGCTTGTCTGCTGTATCTATTTTCCACGAAATCAAGAAATATGAGTCAAAATTCGGATATAATGAGTCAACTTATTGGCTTGTTTTTGAGCTATTGTGGCGTGATTTTTTTAAATATACTTCAATGCGATTTCGGGATAAAATATTCCTTAAAGTTGGGATTTTAGAAAGAGATGTTCAATTTAAATTTGATCAAAATTTAGTGAATGAATGGATAAATGGCGAAACAAATTCTGATTTTATCAATGCCAATATGCTGGAAATTAAAAATACAGGCTGGATGAGTAATCGCGGACGTCAAAATGTAGCTTCGTACTTTTGCAAAATTCTTAAACAGGAGTGGAGAATTGGTGCCGCATACTTTGAAGAAATGCTGATCGACTATGATGTTCATAGCAATTATGGAAATTGGATGTATCTAGCAGGTGTTGGAAATGATCCAAGAAGTAGAATTTTCAATGCTGAAAAACAGGCCGAACTGTACGATCCAAACCACAAATTCAGAAATTTATGGCTACAGTAAAATCATCAACGGCACAATTGATATTTCCGCATCAGCTTTTCAAAAATACGGATTATCTGGACAATGATCAGCCGATTTTTTTGTTGGAAGAGTTTCTCTTTTTTAATCAATACAAATTTCACAAACAAAAAATTGCCTTGCATAGAGCGAGTATGAAGTTTTATGAGGGTTATTTAATCACAAAAAAATTTAAGGTTGAATATATTGAAAGTACGTCGCCACTTTCTGATGTCCAAAATTTGATTAAATATTTAGAAAAAGGAAAATTTGAGAAAATCCGCATTACTGATGTTTGTGACAATTGGCTTGAAAAAAGAATTAGGGAAACCAAATTGGAACTGGAAGTTCTTGATAGTCCTTTATTCATAAATACTCGGGAAGATCTTAAGGTATATTTTGAGAATAGAAAATCCTATCATCAGACCGATTTTTACAAGCAGCAGCGCGTTTTTCGAAATATTCTGATGAAAGATGGCAAGCCTATTGGTGAAAAATGGACTTTTGATACGGAAAACAGAAAAAGATATCCTAAAAATAAAAAAGCGCCGTTCATTAATTTTCCTGAAAACAGCATGTATTTTGAGGAAGCTAAAATATATACTAATCAAAATTTCAGTGATCACTATGGCAATTTAAGTTCTTATCAACGGTATCCTGTTACTTTTGAGCAAGCAGAAAATTGGTTGAATCAGTTTCTTGAATTTCGATTTGCTGATTTTGGAGTGTATGAAGATAGTATCGTGGGTGGTGAAAATTTTTTGCATCATAGTGTGCTTTCGCCTTTGCTTAATATTGGACTTTTGACTGCGGATCGTGTTTTGAAAAAAGCAATCGATCACGCTGAAGAACATAAAATCCCGATCAATTCTTTGGAAGGGTTTGTGCGTCAGATTTTAGGCTGGAGAGAGTTTGTGAGGGGAGTTTATTTGTATCAGGGAACTTATCAGCGTAATAAAAATTACTGGAAACATCATAACACGCTTCCCCAGTCTTTTTATACTGGAACGACAGAAATAAAACCGGTAGACAACACAATTTTAAAAGTTTTAGAAACGGGATATGCCCATCATATCGAGCGACTGATGATTGCGGCTAACTTGATGAATCTCCTTAAAATTGATCCTGATGATGTTTATCAATGGTTTATGGAATTATTTATTGATTCTTACGACTGGGTGATGGTGCCGAATGTCTATGGGATGAGCAGTTTTTCGGATGGCGGAAAAATGAGCACGAAACCGTACATCAGCGGAAGCAACTATATCAAAAAAATGAGCGATTATATGGACGGAGACTGGACGGATAAATGGGATGGTCTTTTCTGGAATTTTGTGAATGATAACCGCAAGTTTTTTGAGATAAACCCGAGGCTTGGCATGATGTTGCTCACATTGGATAAAATGGAAGATGAGAAAAAATCCAAGCATCTTGAAATAGCAAAACAGACGATTAAAAATCTAAAATAATGACGAAAGAATTTGATTTAACACAAACGGACCGCATTATCGAAATGGCATGGGAAGACCGAACGCCGTTTGAAGCGATAGAATTTCAGTTTGGAATTACTGAATCTGAAGTGATTGAAGTGATGAGAAGAGTATTGAAACCTTCTAGTTTTAGACTTTGGAGAAAAAGAGTGAATTCGAGTGTAAGCAAGAAACATCTGATGAAAAGAAATCCTGAAATGGTGAGGTTTAAATGTACAAGACAACGAACAATCAGTCATAATAAAATTTCGAAACGCTGAAAGTTTTGTTTTTCCCAAACCTAGGAGGAGTAAAATTTAATATTAATAAAATATACGGATATGAAAAATATAGTTATCATAGGCTGTGGGCAAGGAATTGGATTTGCTACTGCAAAAATATTATCAGAGAGTCATCATGTGATTGGAATTTCACGAACTGAAAATCCTGAAGTTCGAAATTTGAATATGGAGTTTCATCCCATGGATATTATCTCCGGAGATTTGGGCGAGATTAATTTTCCTGATGTGATTGACGGATTGGTTTATGCGCCAGGAAGTATTAATTTGAAACCATTTAGTAGACTTTCAGTTGATGATTTTAAAAATGATTTTGAAGTCAATGTTGTGGGTGCGGTGAAAACGATTCAGAAATTATTACCTAATTTAAAAAAATCTGATAGTGCGTCGGTTGTACTATTCAGTTCTGTCGCTGCCAAGATCGGAATGCCTTTTCACGCATCGATTTCGGCCAGTAAAAGTGCTGTGGAAGGTCTGACTAAAAGTCTGGCGGCAGAATTGTCTGCTCAGAAAATTAGGGTTAATGCAATCGCACCTTCTTTAACGGACACAAAACTTGCTTCACAACTCCTTTCAACACCTGAAAAGCGGGAGGCTTCGGAAAAAAGACATCCGCTGCAAAGAATTGGTAATGGTGACGAAATCGCAGAAATGGTCAAGTTTTTACTTTCAGAAAATTCAGCTTGGATTACTGGACAGATCATCGGAATTGACGGGGGGATGAGCAACATCAAATTGTAATCATTTATTTTTTTCACCAAAAACCCATCGATTATCCAAGTGAATTAGAAAAAAACTTATCTACTGCTTTGAATTCAACGAAACACTAGCGAAAAGTCCTAATTGAAATTTTAGCTTGTATTGATATTCTTAAACCAAGTTTCTTATGACTGATTAATTGGAGGTTAATAACTGGACTTTTGTTGAATACTGGGGCTGTAAACAAACCTGTAATTTTGAATGTCTTATTCGATTTTCTACGAGGTAAAAGAAAATACTTATTAGAAGTGATAAGGGTACGTAATGAGGAACTTGCCTATCAATTTTGGACGTATACAGATTGGTATGGGCAAGACCCTGAATTTAAAATTAACCGTGGTAGTGACCGTTTTGTATATCTGCCAGGTAAAGGCATTATCGGCTGTTCCTTTGACTTCTATTTTTACTTTCACAGAAAGAAACTATCCATTGAATATACTGACTTTATGCAAAATATAAAGGAAGAGAAAGTGATGATCGCAGATCGTTATAAATAGAAAATTAGTCACCCTTCACCAATGATTATATGAAGGGTGACTATTGTTAAACCTACGGTGATGCGAACTATCGAGGCCATGTACTATTCTTACTTTGATGGGTAGTTTTGAATAGATTTATAATTCCTTCATAATCTTAAGCAGTTGTACCCATATTAGGATCAATATCTAGTTTCATTTTTATTCACTGATTCATTTGTCAAGATTTTCCTTTTCTATGACAAAAGCTTTCAATTCTGCAATTTTTCCATTTTCGAAGCGCCATATATCGCAATAATCATAGTGGTGATAAATGCCATTTGGCGCCTTCAAGGTGATTTCACCTGTCACGGTTACCAAGCTGCCTTCTTCAATGGTCGTTTCGACGGTAAATACAGGCGGTTCCACATAAAATTCTTTCATATAGGCTCGTACTTTATCTTTACCCTCGAGGATACGTTCACCTACAAAAACCCATTTTGTATCTGGTGTACAATGAGTTAGAAAATCCTCGTAATTTCCCTTTTTAACAAATTCATTTGCTTGATGTAATATCGTTGCATTTTTCATTTTTGTTTCTTTTTTGATGTGAATTGATTCATTAATGCTTGTATCTAGACTGCTGTCAGATAATTCCATTTCCAAGCTTTCTCCGTGATTTTCATTACAGTTATTCGTATTTTGAGCATTTGTAATTGTTCGGAATGTGTTTTGATTAGGAAGATATCTCATCGCTTGTGCAGTAATGCCGACTACTAGTAAGATGGATATAGTTAATGTCAGTTTTTTCACGTTAATATTTTATTTAGACGCCAATTCATTAGTTCTAATCTTGATCCTTGCTATTCCTTTCATATGCCTATTGCTAAGTCATGGCTTAGTTTAATAATGTTGATAATATCCGGATTAAGTATTATAAACTTTCAGAGGTTTCCTCCATCATTTCGATTCCGAAGCCTTTTAAGCGGGTACTGATATTATGACTTGGAACAATAGTTTCTGGAAGGTGTAAACCTCCAACCTTATGTTCCGGCTGCCCATTAAGTCCTAATATTTTTTCTGCAATCAAGTATACGCCAACAGCGGTTAGATGAGAATTTCCTCTCGGGTCCGATACGATTGTGCTGAGTTTTCTTTTTTCGCCGGATAGTAGGGTGCCTTCAATCGTCATGTATAAATCATGTGAAGCTTGCAAGCCTTTATTGCTACCTATTGATTCCCCTGTGATAAAATCGAACCGAATATTTTTCGCACTCGTAAAAGCGGCAATGCTCGGTACATCCAGTGTGCTAAGTGGATAACCTATTACTGAGGAATGATTGTACAAATCAATAGTTCTCGGGTTTTCCTTTGCTTGTAATGATAGCCAATTTCCCTCCTTGCGTATCAGAGCATTACCAACAAAACCACTGACTTCGTTGGCAACTAGTGGTCCAACACTATCCTTTGGGTCAAATAACCCGGCAATTTCGATCGTTTTTATATTGCTGAATTTATTCGCTAGTTGTTTAACCACAAGCGTTAATATTCCTGCTTGCCAATGTCCAGCGTATACAACTGGCGCAATGATCGTTTTGTGCAGGCCTAGAAATGCTGTGGGAGAAATTTGATCAGCTAATTCGCTGACGGCAATACACGCAATGCCCTTTAAGATAGCAGTCTCTCTTACTATATTACGATGATCATCCACTGCTGATATGATCAGATCAATTTTTTGAAAGGGACTTAAATCGAAGCCTTCTTCAAGGTTGATGTAAGCTGTTTCTGTATGATTTAATTCCTTCGCTAAAGATATTCCATTTTGAGGATTTCTTCCCGCTAGAATAAGTTCGATGTGAGGATCAACTTGTCTGATTAGTCGTGCTATGTGACTCCCAACCATACCGTAACCGCCTACAATTAATACTCGTTTTTTCTGTGATTCCATCTTGAAATTTTTAAATTATATACTTTTTACATTTAGCAATTCAGTTTAAGCGTGTGGTCTGTCAAAATTTATCTAGAAACTCCAAATATGATTTGACACCAAGCGCTAGATGGCTTTCCGATATGCTGTGCTCTATCCCATAAAAAGCAAATGGCACTTGGTAATTAACTTTGACATATTGAAAAGTCAGCTCAAAAGGTCGTGTGAGTTCCTGTAAGGTGTACTTGTATTTTCCTGTTCCATTCAAATCGTTTTCATCTAAGCCCAGAGATATCGCCAAGGCTATTTTCTTCCCTTGCATCCGATATCCGCTTTGACTGCCATATGCCCATCCATGAGTCAACACGTCATCAAACCACTGTTTTAAAAGAGCGGGGCAGTTAAACCAGTAAAAAGGAAATTGGAAAACAATTTTATCATACTGTTCGATTAGGCTCTGTTCGGCCAAAACATCGATATTTCCCTCTGGATAACTTTCTTGTAAATGGTGTACGGTATATTTTTCAGGATACTTAAGCAGTTCCTCAATCCATCTCTTATTTATCACCGACTTAGTTATATGAGGATGGACGACAATTATTAAAGTTTTCATATTTCAATTATTCATTTGTTGAAGACAAAGTTAGGGTTCCACATGAAGTTTTGTATATTGCCAGCTAATTGTTAGGTACTATAAATAATGTAAGTAATGAGTGAAATCAAACAAACCTCAACCAACTTTTCCAATAAGGCTGCTCTGAGCGATGAATGTCCGGAAGCATACGCCTCAAATATCATTGGCGGTCAATGGACATTGGTGATATGTTCTTGGTTGTTAAGTGGTAAACTTAGATTTGGAGAGCTAAAGAAGAAACTACCTGGTATTACTGAACGGATGTTGACTTTGCAACTGCGTAAGCTCGAAGAGAATAAAATAATCAGCCGGACTGTTTATGCTGAAGTTCCGCCACGTGTAGAATATGAAATGACAGAAATTGGATATGCGTTGAAGTCTGTTATTAAAGAGTTAGAGGCTTGGGGAGAAAGCCATAAGAAATTGACAGGTAAATAACCTAACATGCCTGTATGAAATCATTCGCTTTCTATTTTATTAGAAAATCAAATGATTGAAATTGACTTTAAGAAAAGTTAGTGATCAAGATAATTCACCAAAATCGGTTCTTTAATCTAGTTTTTGACAAGAATTTTATCCGAAAGTAGCTTATTAAAAAGATATTTCCATTGTGCAACGGAGAGTCGTACAATGGAAATATATACAAGAATAGCTTATTTGCTATTCAGTAATTTTTCTAAATATTCAACCTTCGATTTTTCGGCTTCAAGAAGGCGTTCGTAGAGTTTTTTGTTTTCTTTATAGACTCCGATGAGTTTGTCTATAGGATTGAAAGAAAATATTGGGTTTGAGCTCCAAGCACCGTTATAAGAACTATTGTCATTAAATGTCTTTATAATATTGAACACAGCTTTTTCACTAAAATTCTCAATTGCATCTGGAGTTACGTACAATATTTCGGCTACTTGAGCAAAAAGATCTGCTTCTATGAATTCACTTCTTTTTGTTAATGTTGGAAGGTTTTATTTTGAAAATGGTCACGTAAGTAGCAAGCAGTAATTTCGTGCCATTTAGATGTCCTGAAGCCATTATAACATTAATAACAAAGGATTTAGTTTTTTATCAAAAACCCATATGAATCTTTTGGCAAAAATGTCAGCTTCATTACCTTACCAGCACATGAGGATGGTCGTGTAGAAGTACGAGGGATAGTCGGAAAATATTACTATATTGATAAAGAGTTAGTAATAAAAATAGAAATATATACCGGTAGTATGTCATATATCTATTTTAGTCTTTAAAGTATAATTACTTCTATTTTATGATTTTTTTAAGGTCTAGATTGTATTGGATATTACCTGCTTTAATTTTTATTGGATTGAATATCTACAGCTATTATTCATCTGAAATTAAGGGAATAGGCTTTCCGTTTTTATTCTTAGAATTTGGCAGTAATAATGGCCAACAAGGTACGTCAATCAACATAGGTTTGATACCAATCAACATTTTATTCGATATATTTATACTTACATCGGCAATATTACTATTTTATTTTTTTTTAAAAATAACTAAGAGAAAATCCAATTATTAGAGCAATCAGAAGCTGGGCAGATCTGAAAGCTTCAATACAAAATAAAGCCA
>NZ_DJTA01000003.1:0-20269 GCF_002440335.1 Sphingobacterium sp. UBA6320
TTCTATATATGGCTATTGGCGGAACGGTTCCACTTCAAGCTCATCCTCCATATCCACGGTAGGCAACTCCTGCTTTTGAAATACGCTTATAGCTCACCCCGTGAACTGCCGTAGAATCGGTGATATCCTGCTTTCTATTCATCTAGCTGATCTATCCTGCTAGTTAGCTGATGATCCTGTAGGTGAATAAGCCTATTGGTAATGCATAAGTTGAGTATCTTCTTTCATCATGTCAATAACATTCAGACCAATGTTAAAGTCATATAGCTTGGTATTTCATCGTTCTAAGTACAACATATTGACCTATAAAATCAATAAATTCTACCACGATTTATACTAATTGCTATTTTAATATTTAGACTCGGACAAATTCGTTACATGTGTGTGATAAAAGTGTGACGAATGTTATTTTTTTTGGTTATCGTCATCATTCTAATGTCATAAAACAAGCTTTACTTTTGATTAAGAAATCAATATTATAAGTAATGCAGTTAGAGCAGTTTAATTATGACAACAAGATTGTCAGAAATTTCGGTATCGCTACCATTATTTGGGGGATAGTTGGTATGTCCATCGGACTACTTGTAGCTACTCAACTGGTATGGCCTGCGATGAATTTTGGAATTCAATTTTCCACTTTTGGTCGAATCCGACCTGTTCATACAAATGCGATTATCTTCGCGTTTGTCGGTAATGCAATTTTTATGGGTGTTTATTATTCGTTGCAACGTGTGTTAAGAGCACGTATGTTCAGTGATGCACTCAGCAAGATTCATTTCTGGGGTTGGCAGTTGGTCATTGTAGCTTCGGCTATTACATTACCTCTTGGCTTGACGACAAGTCATGAATATGCGGAGATGGAATGGCCTATTGATCTTGGTATCACAATAATTTGGGTGGTATTTGGTATCAATATGTTTGGTACAATTATAAAACGTAGAGAGCGACATATGTATGTAGCGGTCTGGTTTTATATTGCCACATTTGTTACTGTTGCCGTATTACACATTGTCAACTCTGTGCAGCTACCTGTATCGGGTTGGAAAAGTTATTATGTGTATTCTGGTGTTCAAGATGCATTAGTACAATGGTGGTACGGACATAATGCTGTTGCATTTTTCTTGACTACTCCTTTCTTAGGTATGATGTATTACTTTTTACCTAAAATGGCAAATCGTCCTGTTTACTCGTACAAATTGAGTATTCTTCACTTCTGGTCATTGATCTTCATTTATATTTGGGCTGGTCCCCATCACTTATTGTACACTGCTCTTCCGGGCTGGGTTCAATCTTTAGGTGTAGCATTTTCCATTATGTTGATTGCTCCGAGCTGGGGTGGTATGATCAATGGTTTATTGACACTTCGTGGGGCATGGGACAAAGTACGTACTGAGCCCATTCTCAAATTTATGGTGGTTGCCCTGACCTGTTATGGTATGGCTACTTTCGAAGGACCTATGCTGTCGCTGAAACAAGTGAATGCAATTGCCCATTTTACAGATTGGATAGTAGCTCACGTACATGTTGGCGCTTTGGGATGGAATGGATTTATGACTTTTGCAATTTTGTATTGGTTGATCCCGCGTATATATAAGACAGAGTTGTATTCTAAAAAATTGGCTTCTGTTCACTTTTGGATCGGTACACTTGGAATTTTATTTTATGCTATTCCGATGTACTGGGCTGCAGTAGTGCAAGGTTTGATGTGGAAAGAATTTACACCAGAAGGTGTGCTGAAGTATCCAAATTTCCTTGCAACAACATTGGAAATTATCCCTATGCATATGATGCGTGCTGTCGGTGGTGCGTTATATCTGAGTGGCGCTATTTTAATGACGTTCAACTTAGTAAAAACTATGCGCCAAGGTAAGTTATTGGCCGATGAACCTGCTCAAGCACCTGCTTTGTTGCCGGTGACGACCAATGAACAATCTAAGCATAGACGTTTGGAACGTAAACCCGTTATGTTTATGGTATTGGCATTGATTGCTATTTTGATCGGTGGTATTGTGGAGATGATCCCTACATTTACGATTTCTTCTAACATACCAACTATCGCAAGTGTAAAACCATATACAGCATTGGAACTCCAAGGTAGGGATCTATATATTCGTGAAGGTTGTGTCAACTGTCATACGCAATCGATTCGTCCATTCCGTTCAGAGACTGCACGATACGGTGAATATAGTAAGGCGGGTGAATATGTTTATGATCATCCATTTTTATGGGGATCAAAACGTACTGGTCCAGATTTACATCGGATCGGTGGCAAATATCCAAATAAGTGGCACTTTGATCACCTCTTAGATCCAACGATCACTTCTCCTGGTAGCATTATGCCTACGTATCCTTGGTTGATTGATCAAGAATTAGATAATTCTTTGCTGACAGCTAAATTGGAAGCCATGAAAAAATTAGGGGTTCCTTATACAGATCAACAGATTGCTCAAGCTCAGTCAGCTTTAGATAAACAAGCTCAGGAGATCGCTGCTGATTTGAAAAAGAATCAAGTAAATGTATTGCCAAATCGTGAAATTATAGCCATGATTGCATATTTACAACGATTGGGTACAGATATTAAAGCTGAACCCAAAGTGGCTGAAAAAGTTGATGAACTCAATTAAAATAAAGGATTATGTTCAAACAGATAACAAATTTAAATGGTAGCGAACTGTATCTGATCGCTTCATTATGGATATTTCTAGTATTCTTCATTATTGTCGGAATTATGTTATTCAGAATGAATAAAGAGCATATTTCATATATGAAGGAACTTCCGTTCCAAGAGGATGATATTAATAAAAGTGAGTCATCAGATAGTTTATAAATATGAGTTTATTTTTAAATATTACAGTTTTAAATGCGGCAGCATGGGGCATTGGCTCAGGCAATATGTATCAAGATATTTTAGTTGTTGTACTTATTGTTGTCATGCTTGCTTTACTAGCTACAGCATTGATCGTGAATAAGGCCATGCGTTCTATTCTGCGCATCACAATGCCGGAAGTTTTAAAGGAAGAACAAGTAACTAAAGTTAAGAGAAAAGAGTCGCGAAAAGCTTCTTGGAATAAATTATTGGGTTTACGTCCAATTTCTGAAGAGAAAGACTTGATTATCGACCACGAGTATGATGGAATCAGTGAATTGGACAATCCGGTACCTATTTGGTTCAACGCGCTGTTTTATTCGACCATGACTTTCGCAGTTGTTTATATTCTGATCTACCATGTATTTGGCTGGGGACTTAATCAGAATCAAGAGTACGTTCAGGAGATGGAAAAGGCGGAAATTGCAAAGCAAGAGTACTTAGCTCAGGCAGCCAATTTAATTGATGAATCTAGTGTACTCTTTGATGAGACTAAGGTTGCAGCTGGTCATGCTGTCTTTCAGGCCAATTGTGTCGCTTGTCATGGTGGAGCTGGAGAAGGCGGTATAGGTCCAAACTTAACGGATAAATTTTGGCTACATGGCGGCGAAATTAAGGATATTTTTAAAACGGTTAAATATGGTGTTCCTGATAAGGGGATGGTCCCTTGGGAACAGACATTGACTCCAGGACAGATTGCCGAGGTGAGCAGTTATATTATTTCCCTCCGTGATACAAAACCGGCAAATCCAAAAGAACCTCAAGGTATTGAGGTAGCATATCAAGCTGCAGATGCGAAAGCTGCAGCAACAGATTCTACAAAAGTTCAATAACATTATATTTATGAAAGCAGTAGCGACAAATTTTCCTGAGACTCCGAATAATAATAAGACAAAACGTGCCTGGATATATGCAAAGAAGCCTTCGGGACAATTATATGTGATAAGGCAATGGGTCGGGTATGGGTTGCTACTGTTTTTATTTGCAGCTCCTTTTATAAAAATAGGAGGTGAGCCATTTTTGATGTTCAACATCTTGGAACGGAAGTTCAGTATTCTAGGGAGCATTTTTTATCCTCAGGATTTACACATTTTTGTTTTTGGGATGTTGGTCGTGATGGTTTGTGTTGTTTTATTTACTGTTGTTTTTGGTCGTATCTGGTGTGGCTGGACTTGTCCTCAAACGATTTTTATGGAGCTGATTTTTCGGAAAATTGAGTATTGGATTGAAGGGGATTGGCAGCAACAAAAAAAATTGAATGAAGGTCCTAATACTGATGAGAAGAAATTTAAAAAGATATTAAAACATAGCATATTTCTATTGATTTCATTTTTAATATCCAATATCTTTTTATCCTACATCATTGGAGTAGATGCGCTTTATAAAATTGTTACCGACCCGCTGGATCAGCATTTGGGAGGATTATTTGCTATTACCATTTTCACCTTTGTTTTTTATGCTGTATTTGCCCATATTAGGGAAATTGTCTGTACCACGATCTGTCCATATGGAAGGTTACAGGGTGTATTGCTCGATGATCAAAGTATAACCGTCGCTTACGATCATCGTCGTGGTGAACCTCGTGGTAAACAAAAAAAGGATATACAGGAAGTAAAGGGAGATTGCATTGATTGCCAAATTTGTGTTCATGTGTGTCCTACTGGCATTGATATTCGAAATGGTTTGCAAATGGAGTGTGTGAGCTGTACGGCTTGTGTGGATGCTTGTGATGCTGTCATGGAAAAAATTGGTAAGCCTAAAAAGCTGATCGGTTTTTATACGATGGGTGAAATTCAAGGAACTGTCACTAAAAGAAGTAATACAAGAGCGATCGCGTATTCGGTTGTATTAGTGGCATTGATCTCTGTTTTTGTTTCGCTGATCATAATGCGTTCAGATGTCGGTGCTACTTTATTAAGAGCTAAGGGAAGTTCCTATCAATTACGGGATGATCAGACTATCAGTAATCTATATTCACTCGAATTAGTAAATAAGAGTGCATCAGAAATGCCGTTCAGATTAGTTCCTGAGGATAAAAAATTAAAAATTCAGGTTGTAAATCCGATAAAGACATTGGCTAAAGGTGGAACTGCCTCATTAAGCTTTTTCCTAATCATTAATAAGGATGATGTGGAGAAATATAAGGAGAACGTGAAAATAGCTGTCTATTCTGGAGATCGAAAAGTTGAGACACTTAAAACGACATTTATTGCTCCTCCTGGTATGTAAATTTATAGAAATTGTAAAATAAGAAAAATAGCAGATGAATTGGGGTGGTAAAATATTTTTAAGTTTAGGTGTATTTATGTTGTGTATCATAAGTGCTGGGATTTATATGGTAAGCCATGATACGGATACATTAGAAGATACGGATTATTATGAGCAGGGTTTAAACTATGATCAAGTTTATAATAAAAAAGAAAATGTGGTTACGCATCGGGCTAAACCTATTGTAAAAATCAGTCAGGATACCTTGTATATTGAATTTGTCCATGCAGCAAATAAAGGAAACTTAATCTTTAAGCGACCTTCTGATAGTAGTATTGATTTACAATTACCCTTTGAGACCAATTCTAACTTATACCAATTACCGATTTCGAGTTTGAAAAAAGGGACTTGGAATTTGGAAATCGTCTGGAAGAGTGGTGGATTGGATTTTTTAACAGATCAACAATTGCATTTGTAAGATGAGCTATCTGTATTTTGCGTTTTTTATGGGTCTATTTGGAAGCATTCATTGCGCTGTCATGTGCGGACCTTTACTTCTTGCGATACAAGGTAGTCAAGAATTGACTTGGAAAATAGCTCTAAATAAGCTATTATATCAAGTTGGAAGAATACTGACTTATGGTATTTTTGGTATCGTACTTGGTATGGTTGGTAAAATCGCTTCTATCCAAGGATGGCAAATGGGATTGAGTCTTTTTACAGGAATCATATTGCTCATTATAGGGTTGGTTCAATTATTTAAGATTAAAAATGAAGGTTTTATAAAATTACAAATGCGTTTTGTTCAACCAATAGCCAAAATAATGGGAAGGTGGCTCTATAGACCAGGTGGGAGTTTTTTTGCTGGAGTTTTAAATGGAATCTTACCCTGTGGTATGCTGTACATGGCAGCTGCAGCAGCGATGAATACATCGTCTAGTCTGACAAGTTTTTACTTCATGATCATGTTCGGTTTAGGAACACTTCCCTTGTTATTAGTCTTTTCTTTCTTAGGTAATTTTATTCGAACATATTTTAAAATGAATTTTTCGAAATGGTTACCCTTCCTTTATATTTTGATGGGAATCTGGTTCTTATTACGCGGTGCAAATTTAGATATTCCATATTTAAGTCCATTGCTCCATGTTGATGGAGCAATAAACTGTCATATTACATAGATGTTGTCCAACCGCCACCTAAAGATTTGTATAATTCAACAAAAGAATCCAATTGAGACTGCTTGATCGAAACTAAATTCAATTCAGATGTCAGTGCATTGGATTGGGCTGTTATGACCTCCAGATAGGTTGCATATCCAGATTTAAATAATAAGTTAGCATTTTTCACGGCCAAGTGTGAATTGGCAACTCGGGCTTCGGCTAATACCAATTGTTCTTTTAATTTGGTGAGTGAGGTGAAACTATTGGATACTTCATTTACGGATCTCAAGACAGTTTTTTGTAAATTTATTTCGGCTTTCTCGCGCTCTAATTTTGAGACTTCGTAAGCTGTTTTTAATTTTCTGTTTTTGAAAATCGGCATTGTCACATTTCCTAGTGCCGACCCCAGTAAAGAACCTGGGATATTAAACCAATTTTCAGGTAACATCGAATTTAGTCCTAGTGTACCACCAAGCGTTAATGATGGATATCTCAAAGCTTGATTTATATTCATTTGCGCATTCGCCGCTATCAAGTCTAGCTCTGCTTCTCTAATATCGGGTCTATTACGGATTAAGTCTAACGGTGATCCTAAAGAAATTTTAGATTCATCAATTAAATGTTGTAAGCTTTTTCCACGAGCGATTTTATCGGGCATTTTTCCTGTCAGCTCCAATAACGAATTTTCTTGAATTTGGATCTCCTGTTCCAGCTGTGGTACTAATGAAGCGGCAAGCAGTCGTTGAGACTGAGTTTGCTGAATGGCTAATGATGTGATCTCACCTGCATCAAACTGCAACTGAATCATTCTTAATGTACTGTCATTAAGTTGTACATTTCGAAGAGCTACTTCAATTTGGGCATCCAAAGTCAACAGGTTAAAATAACCTTTTGCGATATTGGCAATCAAGCTTGTTTGTATCGCTTTTTTTGCTTCAGTAGAGCCCAGAAAATTGGCTAATGCCTCTTCTTTTTGAGCGGATATTTTACCCCAGATGTCGATTTCCCAACTTAAGCTCAAAGTGGTTAAGTATTGTGATTGTGTTTTGAAAAGATTATTTTTTGCGTCTTTTCCGTCATAAATTTTAGAGGCAGGTCCTGCATAATAATTCTTGGATCTCCATTCTTGTCCAACACCTGCAAGTGTGGCATCTAATTGTGGAAGATAGCCGGCTTTTGATTGTGACAATTGACGATTGGCGATTTGAATATTTAAAATTGCGCTACGCATATCGTAATTATTGGCTAATCCAGCATCAATAAGCTGAACTAGGCTCGAATCCGTGAAAAAATTGCGCCAATTGACTTGAGCAAGTGTTTCCATACTATCCTGATAAGTGGAGTCAGCACGAAATTGATCAGGAAGTTGATAATTTGGAGCAGTGTAGCGTTGTCCCATTTTACATGATGAAAATAGGAGTAAAATAGCTGTAAATAAGAAAATATGACGATTGATATGTTGCATGTATAACAGACTAGTTGGATTTAAAATTATTTTTTAAGCGTTCATCTAAGGTTTTGAAGATGATATAGAGTACAGGGATAATGAAAATCCCGAGTAAAACACCAAACAGCATTCCTCCTGCAGCACCGAAACTGATCGAGTGATTACCTTTTGCGGATGGTCCGGAAGACCACATGAGTGGTATTAAACCAGCGACAAATGCAAAAGAGGTCATCAAGATAGGACGCAAACGTAACTTTGCTCCTGCTACAGCGGAATCATAAATACTTAGTCCTTTGTTTCTTTCCTGAACGGCAAACTCGATTATTAATATGGCATTTTTGGCAAGTAGACCAATTAACATAATAACTCCCACCTGTACATATATATTGTTTTCTAAACCCACGAGTAAAATGGTTGCATAGACGCCGACAAGACCTACTGGTATGGATAATAATACTGCCCAAGGTAAGATATAGCTCTCATATTGTGCTGATAACAGGAAGTACACAAAAACAATACTCATGATGAAGATCAGTATAGTCTGAGAACCCGATTCGGACTCCTCTAAGCTCATACCGGTCCACTCATAACTATAATTTCCAGGAAGCTTTTCTACGGCTAATTTTTCAATTGCTTTCATAGCGTCGCCGGTACTATAACCTTCATTTGGGTTAGCATTGATGGTAATGGCATTATATAAATTGTAACGGGTGATGGTTTCTGGACCTACCACCTTTTTTAAGGTGAGTAAGGTGCTGATAGGAACCATTTCATTGTTTTTATTTCTGACAAAAATTGATTTAAAGGATTCGGAATCTGTTCGGTAATCGTAATCTGCTTGTATGTAAACACGATATTGTCGGCCAAAGCGACTAAAATCTCCTGCTTGTACGCGTCCGTAATATGCACGTATGGTAGACATGAGCGATTTAATGTCCACTCCTAATGACTTGGCTTTAACAGCATCAATATCTACTTCATATTGTGGGAAATTTGCTTTAAAGGAAGTATAGGCACTTTTAACTTCGGGTAGCTGATTGATTTCATTGATGAAGGTATCGGCGATACTACTAAAATCTAAAATTTCTCCACCTAATTTATCTTCTAAAACCAATTGAATACCTGCGAAATCTCCAAAACCTTGAACAGTAGGTCGTGGAAATACGTTAAATGTCGCTTCATTGATTACCGAAAGATCCTGACGTATCGTGTCCATAAAGGCTTCAATATCTTTGATTTTTTCTCGTTTATCATAGCTTTTTAGATTAATATAACCTACGGCATATGCAGGACTTGTACTTCCATCTAAAGCATTGTAACCTGATATGGTCGTCATCCCTGCAATATCTGGATTACGCTTTTGTAGAATGCTATCGGCTTGTTTTAAAACTTCTGTTGTTCTTGCCAATGACGCACCTGGTTGCATCGCCAAAGAATAAGTAACGAAACTATCATCTTCAGTAGGAATAAAACTTTTAGGGGCTAATAATAATAGGGTAAATCCGATCGCCGAAATACCGATCAAACCTGTAATGGCAATCTTCTTATTTCGGATTAAATATTTAACACCAACTATATACCGTGATGTTAAGTTGTCAAATGAGGTGTTAAAGGCTGTAAAGAAACGCTTTTTATAGGCGGTAAATTTATTTTTTTCGGATTGTGCTGACGAATCCTCGTGTTCGGGTGCTTTTAAAATCAAGGCACATAATGCTGGACTTAATGTTAAAGCGGTTAGTGCTGAAATTAAAATGGCTGTTGCCAATGTATAGGCAAATTGTCTATAGAATATACCGGCAGGCCCTTCCATAAAACCGACAGGAATAAATACAGCTGCCATCACTAAGGTAATCGATACGATGGCTCCAGAAATCTCTGACATGGTGGAAAGAGTTGCTTCTCGGGCTTTCATACCAGTCTCATGCATTTTTAGGTGAATCGCTTCGACTACAACAATAGCATCATCAACGACGATACCGATCGAGAGTACCAAGGCAAACATGGTCAGTACGTTGAGCGAGAAGCCAAATAGATTGAGAAAGAAAAAGGTACCTATGAGTGAAACAGGAATGGCGATTGCAGGAATGATCGTCGATCTAAAATCTTGTAGAAAGATAAAGACGATAATAAAGACTAATATAAAGGCTTCAAATAGGGTGTGTTTTACTTGAGATATGGATGCATCAATCTGATCTCTAACCGAGTAGGAAACTTCATGTTTAATGCCCTCTGGAAATGTCTTGGATAAATCTTCCAATACTTTACGCACTTCAATATCAATATCATGGGCATTTGATCCAGATGTTTGTGTAATATTTAAAGTCAATCCTGGTTTCCCATTTACTTTATTGTCTGAACCTAGATTGGAGGAACCAAACTCAATACGCGCCAAATCGCGTAAGTATAATACAGAACCATCTTCATTTGTTTTGATGACGATATTTTCAAATTCTTCCGGTTGACTGAAGCGTCCTTTATGTTTGATCACGGTTTCAAATACTTCATCGGATGTTTCTCCAAATTTACCTGGTGCTATTTCAAAGTTCTGATCCTTAATTGCTGTAATGACATCGTCTGGTACAAGATTGAATAAAGCTAGTTTTTCAGGATTCAACCACATGCGCATGGAATAATCACGAGCTCCGACGCGTGACACTTGGGCGATACCGTCTACACGAAGTAAAGGTCGGATAATATTGATTTGTGAATATGCTTGTAAGAACGTTTCATCAAACATGCTTTCCTTGGAATCTGCGAAGAGATTAATGGTCATGATGACCCCGGATTGTCGAGGCATAACGGTGATACCAGCTTCATTGACTTCTGAGGGAATAGAGCCTATTGCTTTTGATATTCTGGTCTGAACATTAACAGAGGCAATATCTGGATTAATACCGGTTTTGAAAAATACTTGTACTGAACCTGATCCAGAATTACTGGCTGTAGATCGGATGTAGGTCATATCTTCTACACCATTAATAGCTTCTTCTATGGGTAAGAGAACAGACTTCGCTACTGTCTCTGCATTTGCACCAGGATAACTTAATGAAACGACTACGGAGGGTGGGGCTATTTCTGGGAACCGAGATACGGGTAGCATTTTTAATCCCACGGCTCCTAAGACTACTAAGAGCATGGAGACCACGGTAGCCAATACGGGTTTATTAACAAATGTTTTTAGCATTTATAGATCGTTTATTAAAAATTAAGAAAAGTTGATTATTTGGTTTTGTTGATTGGAATGATGGTGGCACCTTCCGATATTTTGTCAAAGCCCGATAGTAAAATCCGATCTCCGACAGTTAAGCCTTCTGAGATAATGTAGTTGGAATTGGATTTTCCTTCAATTTTAACAGATCTGCGGTGAACAATATTGTTGTTATCAACAACATATACAAAGGTTTTATCTTGTAATTCTGATGTGGATACTTGTGGTATTTGAATAACACCTTTTTGTGTTTCTACAAATTTGAGAGTACCAGTACTTCCATTACGTAGGATGTTGTCGGTATTCGGAAATGTTGCACGCAACGAGATTGCACCTGTTGTTCTATTTACTTGCCCGTTGACTGCATCTACTTTACCTTTTCGGCCATAAGATTCGCCATCGGCTAGTAATAGGGAGACTTCAGGGAAAGCAAGTTTTCTAATTTTTCCGCTTTGGGAATAAATAGAATCTTTTACATCTTGTTTTGCTTGTTTTTTACTGAAATATAAGAAATCGGATTCACTCATAGAAAAATAGACATAGACTTCCTGAACATCAGAAAGGACTGTTAAAGATTGGGAATCATTTTTGGTCACTAAATTTCCGACACGTTTTGGTATACGTCCGATATAACCCGATACAGGTGCTTTGATAGTCGTAAATTGTTTATCGATGTCGGCGGAACGTACAGCAGCTGAGGCTTGCTGTAAGGATGCTTTGGCGACATCAAACTCAGATTGGGCAGATTTTAATCGTACTTCTGAAATTACCTCGTTTTCGACTAAAGGGCGAAGGCGCTCCATTTCTAATCTTGCATTTTGTAATTTTGCTTTAGCTACATTTTCTGTAGCAACCATATTATTTAATATTTCATCGTAAGCAGATGCATTTATTTTAAATAATTTTTGACCAGCTTCAACAAAATCGCCCTCATCGACATATATTTCTTCTAAAATTCCTTCTACTTGAGGTCGGATTTCCACATTTACCTTTCCTTCGATAGTACCAATATAATCTTTTATTGTATTCGCAGAACTTGTATCAATTGAGTATATTGGTAGGGCAATAGCATTGTTTTTTTTATCTAATTCTTTAGTACTACCAGAGTTACAGCTAAAAAAGAGTATTCCGGAGGAGGATAGGGCTAGGATAAATAGTGTGAATTTATTCATAAATATTGTATAGTGGTTAATTGTTAATTAACTTTTGACTTTTAAATTATTAGGGTGTGTAACATAAATATTGCCAATGTGGCCACCCTTTTTTGATTTAACATTTGTTAACAAATGGGATACAATGATTTGAATCGTCATTTGTAAGTCCAGTAACCTACTGTTGTGTAACTAGCGTGTTACAATAGTTAAAACGTTTAAGATGGAATTTTGTTACTTACAAGGTTAAAAATATGCTAATTTTTTTATGGAAAATTTTATTAATCAACTTGAAATTGATTGGAACCAGGTGTGGCAATGGCTGTTAAATTGGTATTGGCTACCTTTATTTATTTTGTATTTTGGTATAATAAGTACGATACTTATCGAAAATAGAAATCCGACAAAAACAATATCGTGGGTTATGGTGATTGTTTTTCTGCCTGGACTGGGTGTGATTCTTTATTATTTATTTGGTCAAAAGTTTAGAAAATTAAAACGGTTACAGCATATCAATCGGGAGCAGAATACCAAATTACTTGCAGCCTGGCAGGAAAACCTAAATAGAATGGATGAGCAGTTGGAGACAATCCATGAAAAAATCGGTACTTTGTCACGGGTATTTGATTATCTGAAAAATCAAAAATTATCATTTTTTTCCTTAAACAATCGCGTTGAACTGTTTATCAATGGGGAAGAGAAGTTTCCAGTTTTATTGAAGAGACTTCGTGAGGCCAAGCATTCTATCCATATGGAATACTATATTTTTGAGTTGGATCATATTGGTACACAGGTATTAGAAATTTTGGAACAAAAAGCGAAGTCAGGGGTTAAAGTCCGTTTGATCTTAGATAGTTTTGGTTCTCCAGATGTCATTAAATATTTACGAAAAAATCCTCCTAGCTATCCATTTGTTGCATTTCTGCCTGTTAATTTTACATCATTAGCAAATAGCAATTATCGTAATCACAGAAAGATCGTGGTGATTGACTGCCACTACGGTTTTGTGGGAGGGATCAATATATCAGATCGCTATATTAATCGTCCAAATCAAAAGGATTATTGGAGGGATACGGCTATGGCGGTGGAAGGAATTGCGGTGAATAATTTACAAATCCAATTTTGGAACAGTTGGAATCAAACGGACGCTGAACCATTTGTGCTGAGCGAAGAGTATTTGAATTTTAATATTGCCCAAATTCCTGAACGGGCTGCCGTTGCTTTTTCATCAAGTGACCCGGGGTCTGTGGGACCTTTTAATATGGAGGCAATTATATTGGCCATTAATGATGCTAAAGAGAGTATTCAACTGTGCACTCCTTATTTTATTCCGAGTGAACAGTTATCTACGGCTTTGGAGATCGCAGTTTCATCAGGTGTAAAAGTGGAATTGATGTTGCCCGAACGAGCCGATTCGTATATTGTGCAGCATGCTTCCTTCTCCTTTCTAAAACCTCTCTTACAGCGTGGTGTCCAGGTTTATCTCTATAAGAAAGGCTTTATACATGCTAAATCAATCTGTATTGATGGTCAATTGGCTTTAGTAGGAACCGTAAATCTGGATATGCGAAGTTTTTATATCAATTATGAAATATCGAGTATTGTCTCTGATGATGCTTATTGTAAACGTCTGGAACAGCAATTTGAACTTGATAAGGAGGAGTCAGACTTAGTGACCTTATATATATGGGCGCATCGAAAAAAATGGAAAAGAGGTATCGATTCTTTATGCCGACTTTTGGCTCCTTTGCTCTAGATTAAAAAATGTTAAAAACTAATGATACTTACCATATTTAATTAAAATTGAATATATTTATCTATTCTATTTTAATTACCAATAGTATTAGATGAAGTATATAAAATTATTGACGCTTACGATGGGTGTTTGTGGTGCTCAACAAGTTGTTGCCCAGACGACAGACGCTACACTGCCGATCAATACCATAGTCGAAAGAGTACAAAAGTTATTCCAAGTATTTCCTGTAGAAAAAGTACATCTGCATTTTGACAAACCTTATTATGCTGTAGGAGATACCTTGTGGTTTAACAGTTACTTATCACGCAATCTTGCAGAATATGAACCGAGCAAAATCACCTATGTGGAGGTGCTGAATAGCCGAGATTCATTGATCCAGACCTTGAGAATTCCATTGGACAAAGGAGTGGGGGATGGCTACTTGGTATTAGATCCCCAATATCTTGCTCAAGACAATTATCGCTTCAGGGCTTATACAAAATGGATGGGAAACTTCTCTTCCGATTACTTCTTTAATAAAGTCGTTCCTGTTGGTGATGCTATTAATAAAAAGTTGATAACAGATATCTCCTTTATTAATAACGATCAAAATGCGGCCAAAAGTCAGGCTGTTATTCAGTTCAGAGATCCAGTTGGCAAGCTTTTGATTAATTCGAAAGTCAATTGGTCTTTAATATCGGGTTGGGAAACCATCGCTAACGGAAAGGGTGAAACGGATAATCTGGGTAGAATTACGGTGAACTTGAGTGCCAAGGAGAAGGATATTTTGCAGAAAGCATATTTGGAGGTCTCCCTTCTAGAAAATAAAAATGAAAAGCCATTAAAGAGTACATTTTCATTGAAGAACTCGCTTTGGGATGCTGATGTCCAGTTTTTTCCTGAGGGTGGCGATTTGTTAGCGGGTATTGCTAAAAATGTGGCTTTTAAAGCTGTTTCTTCATCGGGAAAGGGTGTGCCTGTTAAAGGTCGTATTTTGGATGGTAAGGGTAAGCAAGTGGCTGAATTTTCAGATTTTGGGCTGGGAATGGGCTATTTTAGCTTGTTGCCTATGGCCAATGAGAAATATGAGGCTGTGATCACTTTTGCGAATGGTCAAGAGCGTAAGTATAAATTGCCTCCGGTGGTTCAGAATAAAGCCAATGTGGTTTATTTGAAGCAAGATGAAACAAATCTGAATATGGCGATTGTGACCAGTGATGAAGATTTTGCTAAATCGCCTAATCAATCGTACTATGTTTTGGTGCAGTCAAATGGTCACCTCGTATATGCAGCTCAGGCTAATCTAAAAAGTGCGTCAGCTCTTATTGTGATTCCGAAAGAACGTCTCCCTAATGGTATCGCTCAGGTGACTTTGTTAAATACTGCTGGTAAAGTAGTCAGTGAGCGGTTAACTTTTGTGAAGAGCGAAAAGTTTTTAGATATTAATTTAGCGGTTAATAAGGAATTGTTTAAGGCTAAAGAAAAGGTTAATTTGAAGCTTTCGGTCTTAAATAATGGTAAAAAGTTTCCAGGAAGTTATTCGATTTCAGTAATCGATGAGTCTAAGGTTCCTTATGATGATAATCAGGATCTGTCGATTGTGAGTAACTTTTTATTGACTTCGGATTTGAAAGGCTATGTGGAGAATCCAAATTCTTATTTTGATGAGAAAAATGCGAATCGAGATAAAGCATTGGATGCTTTATTAATGACGCAGGGTTTCCGTAGATTTGAATATCAAGATCTGATCGCAGAGAAACTCCCTACGTTATCCTTTATGCCAGAACAAGGAATTGAAATTGGTGGAACTTTACGCTTGAATACAGGGCGGACTGTTCCTAACGGTGGATTGTTGTTGTCCATTCCTTCTCGTAGTATTCGTAAAGATACGTATACAGACGACAAGGGACGTTTCTTGTTTAAGGATCTTGTATTTACTGATTCATCCAAAGTGACGGTTAATGCGCGTGGAAATGATAATTATCGGAGTATGGTGATCAATATGGATCAAACTTACTTTCCGGAAATCGATAAGAATAATGCTTATAAAAATAACTTTGTCATGAATATTGACAAAGCAATTGCTCCTTATTTGGAAAATAGCAAGAAGGAATTTAGAACATCAATCTTATTAGATGAAGTTGCGATTACGGGAGTACAGAAAAAAGTAATTACAAATAGGGACTTTCCTTCTATTTCGGGATTATCTATGCCTGAGCACCGTATCGAGGCTGACCGATTAACCGGTTGTAATGTTTTGACCATGTGTCTGACTACATTATTGACGGGTATAACATACGATTCACAGACTCAAAAGTATTATGTCACTCGAGATTATAACAGCGGTAGTCGGGTTCCTGTTCAATTTTTCTTAAATGGAATGGCGATTGACGAACCGGGATTAAATGGTATTAATGTTATTGATATTGAAGGAATTGAAATTTTCTTGAAAGATGATCTGGGAACAGTTTCAAGAATGTATCAAAATAATGGTGTCGTTTCGATTTATACCAAAAAAGTAGAGAAGAAACCAAGAATGTCTTTATCGGAGATTGAAAAATTGTTGCCGAAATCGAATGTGATTGATTTATTCCCATTAGGATATATTAAGGAAAGAAAGTTTTATGTACCTAAATATGAAACAGCAGAAAGCAAAGCTGTTAATGATTTGAGAACAACTATATATTGGAATCCAAAAGTGCAGGTTACAGAAACTGGTGAGGCTGCTTTAGAATTTTATAATGCGGATGGAAATGGTCAATATAAAGTTGTCGTGGAGGGTATGGATGAAACGGGTAATGTGGGTAGAAAAGTGATCCATTACCAAGTCAGACAATAGTAAAAGGGTCTTTCATATATCGTGAAAAGGGAGTGCTTCATTTTAGAAGCACTCCCTATTTTTATTTAAGAACTTGAATAATTTCACCTTCTTTGGCATCGGCATCTTCACCGACTTTTTTGGTCCGTTCTGTCTGTTCAATCATGACTGCAAATGAGGAGGGTTCGATACCTCCGCCCAGTTTTTGAGCATAAAATTTGGTGAATTCAGCACCGAAATATAAGATTGCTGCTGAATAATAGATCCATAATAACATGACAATGATTGAACCAGCTGCTCCATATAAACTTGCTGTAGAGGATAGAGAAAGGTATAATGATATCAAATATCTTCCCAACATAAATAACAAGCTCGTGAATATTGCGCCACCTAGGATATCCTTAAATTTTACTTTGGCATCCGGGAGGAATGAAAAAATAAAACCGAATAGCGTGACAATGACGACAAAGGTGATCCCGGTATTGACCCAGTCAATTAACGTGATGGGTATAAAAGGTAAGTATTGTATAACTAAATTTGTGACAGCAGCGATCACCCCATTGATCATTAGAGAAGCAATTAATAAGAATCCCAATGCAATGATGATGGAAAATGAGATCAGGCGATTAATGATCAATTTTAGCCATCCTTTTTTAGGTTTAGGTTTTACTTTCCATATCTGATTGATGGAATCTTGTATATCTACAAAAAGTGTCGTTGAACTGATAATAAGTGTTACAACCCCTACTGTGATCCCTATGTTGGATTTATTTTCAAAATTTATTTTTTGAATATAAGATTGAATTTGAAGTGTTACATCTTTTCCAAACAGGACCATAAGTTCATCAAAAACTTCCTTTTGCGCAGATGTTTCTTGGCTGAGATGTTCGCCATAAAAGAAACCGATACACCAGATGACTATGATTAATAACGGACCAATGGAGAAAATGGTGTAGTATGCTAATGAGGCACTTTTTTTCATGCAATTGTCGTCCATAAAACCATTAAAGGCGTCATAGACTAATCGTAAAACTTGTTTCCAGTAAGTGTGTGTGAATAGATCTTTAAAGTATACTTCTTTCATATGGTGAGTCGCAGATAAAACAAATTTTTTTTCAGAAAATACCCCCTATTTTTAGATAGGGGGATATTTTGTTTAGCTATTTTCTTGATAGATTTTTTCAATTTTTTCTTCATTCTCTTTCAGAATGATTTTTCTTTTTAAACTGAGTTTTGGTGTTAATTGACCTTCATCAATGGTCCATTCCTTGGCTAGTAGGACGAATTTTTTAATTTTTTCCCAGTGACCAAATTCGGTGGATAATCTTTCTACTTCTTGATTATATTTTTCGATTACTTTTGGATTTTTGATGGTCTCTTCTTTCGAAACGACCGGAATGCCTTTATGTTTCATCCATTTTTCAATTTCTTCAAAAGCGGGTACAATTAATGCGGAAGGAAATTTTCTGTTTTCTCCGACGACCATAATCTGGGCAATGAGTGTAGACTCCATAAGTTTTGTTTCAATTGCTTGAGGTGCTACATATTTGCCTCCTGCGGTTTTAAACATTTCCTTTTTGCGGTCGGTGATTTTTAAAAATCCATCTGCTGAAATTTCTCCAATATCTCCAGTTTTGAAAAATCCATTTTCATCAAAGGTTTCTTTGGTTGCTTCATCATTTTTGTAATAACCGGAAGTGATGCTTGGGCCTTTTACCAAAATTTCACCATCTTGAGCTATTTTTACTTCTAGATTTTTTAATGGTTTTCCGACGGTTCCAAATTTAATACCGGTATCGAAGAACGTGTTTACAGCGATCACTGGTGATGTCTCTGTCAAGCCATATCCTTCAAGAACTTTGATATCGGCTGCCCAAAAAACTCGTGCAAGTCTTTCTTGTAGTGCTGCGCCTCCGGATACGATTATCTTTATATTTCCTCCAAGAGCTTCTTTCCATTTTGAAAAAATTAATTTTCGAGCGATGGCAAGTTTAAAATTGTACCAAGAACTATTTTTCGTAGGTTCTTGATATTGAAGGCCTAGGTTTAATGCCCACATGAATAGTGATTTTTTTATCCCCGTCAAATCTTTTCCTTTGGCTACGATTTTATCATATACTTTTTCTAATACGCGCGGTACTGTTGTAAAGACATCGGGTTTTACTTCATTGATGTCGACCACGATATTATCTAAAGTTTCACAAAAATAGATTTCTACACCTTTTGCATAATACATATAAACAACCATGCGTTCAAAAATATGACAGAGGGGCAAGAAACTGACCGCTTTTTTGAAATCTGATCTGATCAGATGATAGCAGGCTTGGACATTACTTAAAATATTTTTATGGGATAAATATACACCTTTAGGTTTACCTGTAGTGCCAGATGTATAAATTAATGTGAGTAAGTCATCTTCATGGATGGCATCATGATATGGTTTGAGATCGATGTCTAATTTTGCTCCAATTTGATGGAGAGCTTCTAAGTTTTTTTCGTCACCAGTAGTTTCGAAATTATAGATTGGAATGATTAATTGGTGATCGTTCAATGCTTCGGCAACACGTGTTGCAAGTTCGCTGTTACTTGCAAAGATTAATTTTACTTCTGCATCGTTTACAATATACGATAAGTCTTGTGAGGCTAAAGTTGGGTAAAGTGGAACGAGTGCAATGCCCAATTGGTTACAGGCAAAATCGACGATACTCCATTCTGGACGGTTGCCAGACATCAAGGCTACCCGATCTCCTTTTTGTAAACCTAGATTCAATAATGCCTTGCTTAGGCTATTTACGCGATCAATAAATTCACTTGCTAAATATGTTTTCCAATGACCTGTTTTATCGCGACCGGCAATAATGGTTTTATCAGAGTATTCGGATATATAATTGGTGATGAGATCAAAAATTCTATTTTGTCGTGCCATAATAAATTTATAATATGTACTTAATTGGGTTATTACTAAGTATTCAAATACAGTCTAATATATGAAAAATGTTTTGATGTGCATTTTTTTATATTTAAAATTGTTGATAACATTTTAACGTTTGTATCGTTTAATTATTGATATTACCTTTGGAAAATTATATTGAAAAACAAATTACGAACATTAAGTATGAAAAAATTATCTTGGATCGTTGGGGTGGCAGTTGGTTTATTGGGGGTAACAAATGAAGCTTTTGCGCAGTTAGATTCTAAAGGTGCCATTGGAGCTCGTTTTGGTTCTGCTCAAGGAATTACCTATAGACATACACTTTCAAATGACCGAGCTGTAGAGGCGCTGTTAAGCATTCAAAGTAACTCTAACTACAGGAGGTTTAGAGTCGTTGGTTTATACGAATACTATAAACCTATTTCATCTGCTTTTAATTGGTATTATGGATTCGGTGGTGGACTTGGATCTTATAAGGAGAAGGACAAAACAATTGATGGAAAGCGTGTGGAACATGATTCGGAATTGGCACTTAGTATCGATGGAATCATTGGAATTGAATATAATATTCCAGAAACTCCATTTCAAGTGTCTTTGGATGTAAAACCCTATTTTGATTTTTTACAATCCAGTTCGATTAAATTAATAGATCCAATTGGGTTTTCTTTCCGGTATAAATTTTAGTACTCGATGTAAACAATAAAAAGCTGTCCTACCATCGGTGGACTGCCCCCAAAATATTGG
>NZ_DJTA01000006.1:0-88921 GCF_002440335.1 Sphingobacterium sp. UBA6320
AACCTATTTCAGTATAAGACATCCAGTACACTATTGGTAGGGAATTAGTACACTCCCGGTACACTCCCCGTACACTCTTCGTACACTTTTCGTATGTTAATTGTGATTAATTTGCAAATAAAAATGATGTATCCTGTCATATAACGCCTGATCAGGTCTATTTCTGCCATTTTGGTCATATGATGCCATTGTGGACATCTTTTTTCTTTCCACTCTTCATCTTTGTGTTGTCAACAAAAAATTAAAATCATGGTAAAACAAAAAAGTTTAATCAAGTGTATAGTAGATTTTTTCTTTATCAAACCTTGTCATCAGAGTGATGTAGTTCGTATGAAAAGCGGTTTATACACATCTCAAATCTACACGTATTCCAATTTTAAGATGAAGCTTGAAAATATGGTTACATTTTGTCCTGTGGTGCGTAAGGCTCTTCTGTATGTACGATTAAACAATTTGCTGATGCTACTCATAAGTAACAGATTGTCTTTGCTGGTTTATCGGAATCAGAATGCCAAGGTGATCAATGGAGGCGAAAGGCATATGGGAGGTAAATATTCATGTTGATCCGATGAGGTGTATCTTGATTGATGCAAGAGTGTCAAAGCGAGGATGATGTTTTTGTACTTATGTATTTTTAATTAATAGAAGGATTGTTGTCTGAATCATCCAATAATAACTTGATCAAATCGTATTCTGCCTGCCAAATATCTTTTTTGGCTTTTTGGTAACTAATGACTGATTCGTGGTATTCTGTCAAGATCAATCTACCTCCACGATAGGCAGAATCTTGTTCTTTTACAGCTTGAGCGGCTAATTTTTCAATGTGGTGAAGGCGATCAATCTTCAGCTGGGCAGTCTTAATTTTAGTATTCTGTTGCTGTGTTTTGATCTGGTCAATGTGCTGTTCTTCTTGTAATTGCAATTCCAAAACATGAGCATTTAGTATTTCTTTTTTTAATGTAGGTTGCGCTGTGAAATAAGCAGAAAGGGGGATACGGAGTGCAATATTGACATAACTATTTCCATACCAAGCATTATTTTTATCGAGGCGAAATTCATTGCTGAAATATTGTTTTCCTAAATAGGCATTTGCAGTTAATGTCGGTAGTAGTTGCTTTTTAATGCTCCTTCTCTGCAAGAGATTGATCTGCTGATCAAGCGCTATAGATTTGATGGCAAAATTTTCTTTTTTGAGGTGTTCGACAAAGCCCTTGATAGCTTCGATATTTGAACTTAAAGTCTGTGTGTTTTCTAAGTTGGTATATTTACGTAGCTCTAGGTCTGCATCTATGAGAACAGACCATGCTTCATATAGAGTAATGCGTTTGCGCTCGTATTCTTGTTGGGCGCTAAGGTATTGATTGGATGGAAGTCGTCCCGCTTCATAACGCGCTTTGCTAATCTGTAAAATATCCGCATAAGATGCAGAATCTTTTAATGCCATTTCATATTGTTGTGTGGTGAGTACAACAGAAGCGTATGCTAATGTCGCATCATGTTTCCAATCTTGTTTATGTTGATCTCTAATGATTTCCGCTTTTTGGATTTCTAGGGACTGCTGTTTTTCATTAAGCTGTCGTTTAGGATCAAATAAGCTCCACTCCATTTGGATCCCAGCTTTAGAAGACCATTTAGTAGCAAACTTTAAGGGTATAATAGCTCCATCCAATGCATTGGGGTCAAAAGCGATGGCGGGTACTGGTGTTGTTGGAATAATGAGATTGCGCTGCAAATTTGCATCTATATAAAATACTGGAATGCGATTGCTTTTTATTTCTTTTAATTCCTGTTCTTTGATTTCTTTACGTAGTAAATCTTGCTGGTGAGTGAGGCTTTGATCGACATTGTTCCATAATTGTTCTATGCTCAAGGCCTGCGCTTGAACGAAGATTGGAAAAATGGCCAGTATAATGATTACAATCTTTTTCATACTAAAAAACAGACGCTGGTTCCAGTTTAGCAATTTTACGAACCGCAAATAATGAACCGCCAACTGAAATAATTAAAGTGATCAATAATAAAAATAAAGCAAATATTGGTGAAATGTCAATAACTAAACCTGATCCTGCTACACCAAACTTGAATCCGATAAGTAAAAGCATGGCAATCAAATAACCTATTATAGCATATAAAAAAGCTTGTGCTATAATGAGCTTATTGACATAACTTTTTTTCGCTCCAATAGCTTTTAATGTACCATAGTCTTTGATTCTGTCTAAAGCTGAAGAATAGAGGGTGAGTCCAATGATGAAAAATCCACTGATCATGGCAAAAAGGACCAATGTACCGAAGCTCATGCCCATATTGGATGTTACCAAGATTTCTTTGATTGTAGATTTTTGCAATTTTTTGGCATCCCAAGCCCGCAATTGTGGAAATAGTTGCGTAATCTCATTACTGATCTTTTCTTTATCTGTTCCGGGTTTTAATCTAGCAATGATGATATTCACTTTAAACGGTGGGACATTTCCTAAGAGTCTTGCATTGTTGGTGGAGGTGTACATCAGACTGGCTCCGAATGCTTGTGCTTGTTTTGTTATCAAACTTATTTTAGCCCTTTGTCCATTGATTTCAATAGCTTTGTTGACGAATAGGGTGGTATTCCAGGTTTTTGAACTAAAAAATTCAGCTGATACTGAGCCTGGATCTGTGAGTGAGGATAATATCCCTTCTTTTATCCGATCTTGATCAGGACCCATAACATAATCTGGAGCATCGGCTCCAACTAAAGTCACTGAAGCTGTTTTTCCATCTAAAAAGGTAGCTCGAGCTGGTGCTAGGATCACTGGAAAAGTTTGCGCTATATCGGGTAAGCTTCCGATTTGTTGTACTAATCGCTGATCGAGACTATTGACTGTATTGATATTGCTACTCTGGGCTTCTATGATCCATAGATCGTTATCTTGAACAGGAGCGTTTCCTACTAGATTACCCATTAGCCCCATTAGAAAAAAAAGAAGTCCCAATTGTTGACCGATTAGAAATATACTGATCACAATAGCGGTGATAATACCGACACTTTTTGCTCGGTCGTATTTGATGAATTTATAGGCCAATCTCAACATATTACTTGATCTTGATCGTACAGTCTACTTTTGCGTTAATGGCCAGTTCGTTGTTCGTACTTAGCTGTATTTTGATTTTTCGAACACGACGGTCTTCGCCTTCATTTGCGGTTTCATAAAGGATGGATTTATTGGATAATATAGGACTTGTATAAATGACATGTCCCTCTATTGCTTTATCTTTTCTTCCCACTTGGGAAATGGTGACCAACTGACCAACTTTCACGTCTTGCGCAAATAATTCATCTACTTCGGCCTCTACAATTGGTTCAACTACATTTACTATTTTTCCAAGCTCAGTCGTACTACTGATACTTTGTCCAACATGAGCCGTTAAATCCATGACGATTCCTGATTTACGCGCTTGAATAGTAAAATCTGTAACCAAATTTTTTGTTTTCTGTATCTGTAAATATTGTTCCTTTTCGGCAATCTGTTGAGCTTTGTATTTTTTTTGAAGTCCTTCTAGTATAAATTGTTCTTGACGCCAGTTGGAGTAATCTGTTTCCATTACTTCTCTTGTCTCCGCATTTTTGGAAAATAGTTGTTTTGAAGTTTCATATTTATCTAGCAATTCTTGCACATGTAGTTTCCCTCTATGGATATCCTCCAGTGATATTGCGTTTTGAGCTTTTATACTGTTGAGCTTTGCCTGCTCTTGTTTGATATCCAACGGAGCATTTCCTTGCTCAAGCTGGATAAGAATCTGTCCTTTTGTTACCGAATCACCTTCTTTGACCAATACTTCCTTAATCAGTGCTGGGGTGGTACTAGCAATAAGGGCCCAATCTTCTGCTGGAATAATTTTTCCTATTGCCTTTACTTCGCTTACCTGTTTTAGGATCTGGTCGCTGCTTTGGGTAGCTTTTGGTTTCTTATCCGAACTGCATGCACCTGCAATCATGGCAATGACCATCATGATCGTTAACCTATTTGTAATCTTCTTCATTTCTAATTGCATCTGAAACTTTTCCTTCTTCGACATATATTACTTTGTCCGCATATTGGCGCAGTCGTAAATCATGAGTGACGATGACGACTACTTTGTTTTTAGAAGCTAGTGTTTTGAGCTCTTTCATAATGCTCTCAGCGCTTTTTGCATCTAATGAAGCTGTAGGTTCATCACAAAGAATCATGGATGGACTTGTTACTAAAGCTCGTGCTATGGCCACTCGTTGCTTCTGTCCACCACTGAGTCTTTTTGGAAGCGTATACATACGGGTAACTAATCCGACTTCTTCCAAAGCTATTTTTGCTCGTTTGGTCGCCTCATTTTTTTTTATTCCTTGTAATATAAGTGGTTGCATGACATTTTCTAAAGCGTTTAATGGTTCGATAAGGTTAAACTGCTGGAAAATAAAGCCTATTTCATGTAGGCGTAATGTCGCTAAATCTGATTCTTTTAATTCGCTCACTTTCTTGCCTTTATATATGACTTCACCTTCTGTTGGATAGATCACAAAACCTAGAATCGATAATAGCGTAGTCTTTCCGCTGCCCGATGGGCCCATAATCAAGGTCAATTTATTCGTTTCAAAACTGATAGTCGTGCTGTCTAATGCAGTTATGGTCGTATCGCCTGTCTTATAAATCTTTTTGACATTTTCTAATGTGACGATTTGCTCTGGCATATCATATTTTAGTAAAAACAACTATAGTGAGGCCATGTTTGCCTTAGATATACGAATATCGACAAAATTTTAGACACCAAGAAAATGTAAAAAAAATCAATCTTTGGGATTTGATAATAACACTCCCGTACTTAACGTATAGGAGTGTTTTTAAGCTTCATTTAATGATTTTTTGGTACAAGAATCGTTTCCTCTAAAATGGGGATGTTCATGTCCTAAGTTTTGTTACTGATCCAAAAACTCAGCAACAAAAGTGTCGAAGGCTTGTGGATTTTCTGCTTGTACCCAGTGACCGGAATTGGGAATAGTTTTGATCGTAGCTTTTGGAAATTGAATTTCGATGTTTGTCTTGTCTTCTGGAAGTATATATCGAGATTTTTCGCCTGCTAAGAATAAAGTTGGGCCTTCAAATACTCCTGATTTGATCCCTACGGTAATGAAATCAGTATATTTTCCTTTTAAAACATCTAAATTAAAACGCCAACCTAGTTTTCTATTTTCTTTGATGTAGACGTTTTTTAATAAAAATTGAATTACACCGGGCTCTTTGATATATTTTTCGAGCGCGGTCTGCACATCTTTTCTATTTTCGACATTTTCAATATTTACGGCACTTAGGGCATTGAATATATCTTCATGATGCGGCGGATATGGTTTCGGTGCAATATCTGCCACAATAAGCTTTCTTACTTTTTCGGGATGGTCGATTGCAAATTGCATCGCAACTTTACCACCTAGTGAATGCCCTAAAAGATCAATTTTATCTGCTCCAATTGCTTTGATATAAGTATATAAATCATCGACCATGGCTTCTATAGACATCTCATCGCTATGAAAACTCCGACCATGATTACGCAGATCCAGCAGATGTACCTGCCTTTTTTCACCGAAACTGCGACCAAAAGTCCCCCAATTGTCCGACATGCCAAATAATCCATGTAAAACCACTAAAGGAATACCTGTGTTTTGTGCTCCATATATCTTGCTGTATTGTAGTTCTTCCAATGTTAATCTGTTTTAATAAATGCTTCAGTTCTTATTCAAAATTACTAAAATTAATTTATAGGGTTGTACTATAAATCCATTTGCATCACTTATATTGGTTGTAAGTGAGATCGATTTTATAATAAATATTGCTCGTAACTCCATCCGAGTAAACTGCTGCTCCTATGATTTTGTAAACTGGTGCCTGCAGTATCTTTTTATGATGGCCGTACGTTTTTACATACTGTCGGAAGTAAATGGCTGAATAGATGATAGTATCAATTGCTGAAAATATTAATGTAGATTTGTACTATTAAAGAGGCTAGATGGTCTGAAGAATATATATAATAAGCAGTAATGATAGCAGATTTTTTTCGCGATTTTGAAATATTTACAGAACAGGAAATTAGTAAAGTGATTCAACTTTTTGAATTGAGGGTTTTGGATAAAGGTGATTATTTTGTTCGTGAAAATCAAAGATGTAATGAAGTCGCATTTATACAATCGGGAATTTTTCGTTCATTTTATACAACTCCTAAGGGCGATGATATTACGTATTGTTTTCGATTTCCAAATGATTTGATTGCGGCCTATTCATCTTTTATAACAGGAAACCCAAGTGTAGAAGCGATACAGGCTATTTCTCAGGTGTCACTGTTGGTGATTCAAAAAAATAAACTTGATGAATTAGTGCTTGAAAATCAGATCTGGACCCAATTTCTTAAAGTTATTGCAGAGCAGCAATATCTTGAATTGGAAAAGCGGGTGTTTCAATTGCAAAAGGAAACTGCTGCACAACGATATGCTTCTTTACTCAAAAATCAACCGCAATTTATTTTACAAATCCCGTTACACTATTTAGCTTCTTATCTCGGAATTACCCAACGTCATTTGAGCCGTATTAGAAAAGAGATCACTTTTTAGTTGTTCATGTGCTATTGATTCATAGACGTGATACCTAGCTCTTAAGTTTTATTATAAATGCATCTTTAAACCTGCAGATGCGTAGGGAGATGCTCGGAAGTAATATTCTTTATCTTGAAACATACTTTTCAATGTTCTATCTGTGATCTGAGCTGGTCGCCACAGATTCATGCCAATGGTTAGCTGTATTGATATCTTTTTTCCGATTTTTATTTCTGGGCGAAAACCAGCAATCATATATAAATGTGAAAACATTTTGTCTTTTCCTTCTTGTTGTAGTAAGGCTGTTTGCCCATTCATTTCTGCAATAAGATTCAATCTTAGGTTTTTCGTAAAATCGTATCCTACTGACATTTCTAAACCTTGCATTAGAGCTATCCTTACCGCATATTTTCCTTCGGTTTTCCAATTGAGGTAAAGGGCAGGAAAGACCATTGGGAAATTTCATTTTTATTAAGACAATTGGTAGGTACTTTACCCTTTATTTTTATTTCCAACGACGATGTGTCCACAACCACCAACTAGGGTCTTCTTGTATACTTTTTTCTAGCATAGAGGCAAATCTTTTTGTTATCAATCCTTCTGATGTCGTAGCAGCATGATCACAGATGGGTTTAATATCAAGTTCCCATACTTGTTTGTTTAAAGGTTTTAAGGAAACATACCCTACATAAGTATCTAACTGTCGTGCTAGTTTTTCGGCACCTGAGAACATAAAGGTCGGTTGCTGTAAAAATTCAACAGCAATTCCATTGTCGTGTCCAGGAAATTGATCAGCAATAAAAAATGTGATGGAAGGAGTTTGTTTTTCGCGTAAAAGTGTTCTTAATGCATGCTGAGCAGGTAATAGACGCATACCATGCTTTGTTCTTTTTTTATAACTTAAATAGTTGAAAATTTTGTTTTTTAAGGGTTTATACAAGGCTTGTATTGGTATATGGGTCAATTGTGGAATTTTTGCTATCACCTCCCAATTTCCGTAATGTCCCAATAGAAATATAGTTTGGCGTCGTTGTTTCTGGAGCTTATTGATGATTTCAAGTGCTGATTCCGATAATTGCACTTTTACCTGACTGGAATTGAAATTTTCCCATATAATACGGGCGAGATTTCTATAAAAATTATCACGGTGCGTGTTAATTTCATGATAAGATAGGTGAGGAAAGGAGCGTGCAAGATTTTGTACGCATATGCTTAACCGATATTTGCAAATCTGTCCAATGAAATAGCCTAACATAATAATTGTGTTTTATTGTTCTGTAATATTTTTATACTGTGATTGGTGTAAATAATAATTCCTATTGTATCAGTACTTCAATAAGTATCCCTTTTTATCTATGACAATCGGATGCTTCTTTACCCTTATTCATTTTTATAAAAAAGTAGAGGTCTACGATTGATTATAGTACTGTCCAGAAAAATTAATCTTTATAGTCAAAACTGTTCTTAAGCGACCATTACCTTTTAGACATATGTCCTGTAAAGAGTAAGTTTTCAACGATATTTTTGTACAAAAAAAGATGCAAAAAAATATTTTAATTATTGGGGGTAAAGGATTGGTCGGGAAGACGATTTATAGGATACTTAAATCAAGAAACCCGGATGCTCATCTTTTCGTGGGAAGTAGGAAGACCGCTGTGGAAGATAATGATTTAACGATCGATGTCAATCAACCAGGTACTTTTCAGTCTATTTTAGATAAAAAAATAGATCTTATTGTGTTGAGTGTAAATGATAACGAAGACAATGTTTTACATTTTGCAGTTAAGCATCGTTTGGATTATATTGATATTACAAAACCAACTCCAGCATTAATGAAGGCATACCACGCGGTTGTAGATCATGACATTAATAGCCGAATTGTGTTTAGTTCTGGATGGATGGGGGGTATTGTCAGCGGATTAGTGAAGGCTCATATTCCTAATGATACAGATATTGAAAAGGTAGATCTATTTGTCTATTACTCCGTCAAAGATCTTGCAGGAGAGAGCTCTGCCTATTTTATGGCTGAAAATGTCGCCACTCCATTTGTACGCTATGAAGATAATAAACCCGTGAATATCACACACTTTTTAGATACTGATTATTTTGAGTTTGGTTTCGGAATCGGAAGACGTCAAGTCTATAATTTTGATGTCCCTGATTTGTATATTCTCCATAAAATCGAGCATATTCCGAATGTCTCTGTAAAAATGACCTACAACTCTAAATTTATAACTTGGCTGTTGGGTGCTATGCAACGATTTGGTATATTTAAGAGGCTTTCTCTCAAGAGCAGAAGAAAAGTTTTCTCGTCCAGTGGAAATGGTGATTTATCTGTTTTCGATGTGGTGATATATGCTCGTGATGGGAAACAGAAGAAAATTAGTGTGCTGAGTGAGAAAGGTCAAGCTGAGCTGACGGCTCTATCAACTGTTTTACATATTGAATCATTATTTAATACTCATGTTGAAAATCGAATATACTTTGCCCATGAATTGCATACGAAACAAGATTTACATCATCTTCTAGTTGATTATAAAACGATAACGGTCAATGTAATTTAATAGGTAATGGAAAAGATCAGGTTTTATTAAATTCGATGTTGATAACATACTGTAGTGTATAAATAGGAGGCTATAAACTTTTGAAATTAGGACAGGATGCAAGTGCAAAATGAATACTATCTGATGTCAATAATGATGAGATTGCCTTTGTCTAAGAATATAAATAAATTCAATGAAAAAAATAGTGATAATAAATGGACATCCTAATGCGGATTCGTTCAATTTTGCTCTTGTAAAGGCTTATATTGATGGCGCAAAGCAATCAGGAGCTGAAATCAGAGCAATTACGATTGCAAATCTGGATTTTAATCCCAATTTGCAATTTGGATATAGTAAGCGGATGGACTTGGAACCCGATTTACTTGAGGCGTGGGAAATGATTTTGTGGGCTGATCATTTGGTTTGGGTTCATCCCGTGTGGTGGGGTGGTCTTCCTGCTATAACTAAAGGATTTATTGATCGCTTATTTTTACCGGGGATGGCTTTTAAATATCGACCCGATTCGGTTTTTTGGGATCGGCTTTTGAAAGGAAAGACAGCACATATTATTACGACTATGGATCAACCTGGATGGTATTATCATCTTGTTTATGGACGACCAAGTGTCAACCAGTTGAAAAAATCAACCTTACAATTCTGTGGTGTATCTCCAGTGAAAGTAACTTATATCGGCATTGTTAAAACTTCTGATGAAAAGTTACGTAAAACTTGGATCGAAAAAGTAGCGAAATTGGGAAAAGGAAATCTTTAAGTTAAAGTATTTTAAAAAATAAAAACTGATTTTTTAAAAAATAAGGAGCACAGTAAGTTTTATAACGGCCAACCAATTGAAAAATGAAATAGTTGGTTGCTTATACTTTCCTTAAAGGGTGTACGGATAAAAATGATAAAAAAAGGAGAGGTTGTATTTTTTAACAACCTCTCCTTTGCCTCATATTGACGCTCATTAGATCGTCTTTTCAATTTTGATTCTTTTTTATTAATCAGCTGTCCATCCTCCACCTAAAGATCGGTAGAGATCAACCACTGCAGCAAGTTCGGCTTTCTTAACTTGAGCCAGTTCCAATTCACTTTGCAGCATATTGCTTTGTGCTGTTATAACTTCTAAGTAAGTCGCCATACCCGTTTCAAAAAGCAGATCGGCATGCTGAATAGCCTTCTTCAATCGATTGGTTCTTTCCTGTGTGATATGCTGCTTTTCTTTTAATTTTTGTATTGATACTAAAGCGTCAGATACTTCACCAACTGCTGTAATCACTGCTTGTTTGAATCGAATGACATTTTTTTCTTGATCAATCTGTGCTATTTCATATTGTGTTTTTAGTTCACGACGCTGAAATATAGGCTGTGTGATACTACCTGCGATAGCGCCAAATAGAGATGCTGGTATATTGAACCAATTGCTGCTCTTGAACGCATTAATTCCTGCTTCGGCACTGATCACCAAGGAAGGATACATCCTTGCTTTTGCATATTGCTGATAGGCTTTAGCGCTTGTGACGGCAAGCTCTGCTTGCTTAACATCGGGTCTACGGCTCAATAGATCGGCAGGTACTCCAGCAGACCAATGGTCTGGAAGTTCAATATTTTCCAGTTTTTCCTTGATTGTAATCTCCTGTGGTAATCGACCACTCAGGATATGAATGGCATTCTCCTGTAGATGGATCTGCTGTTCGAAATCTGGGATGAGACTTGCTGCTGCCAGACGCTGTGCATCCACCTGCTCTACAGCTAACATACTGATATCACCAACTTCATACTGTTGTTGGACAATGCGCAAGGTGCTGTCACTAAGACGTAGATTTTGTTGCGCAATCTCATGTAGCTGATAAAGCATAAGCAATTGGTAATATCCCTGTGCTACTTGAGAAATCAATTGTGTCTGCACTGCTTTTTTTGCTTCTTCGGTTTGTAAATAAGAAGCTAATGCTACTGTATTCTGATTCTTTATCTTTCCCCATAAATCAGCTTCCCATGATAATCCTAGTGATGCCGTATAATCTTCAACGTGGTTTTGACCTAGAAACTGTCCTAGACTTAATCCGTTCATACTATTGTTGGATGGATTGGTACTGTTTGCTTTTATCTGCAATTGCAAATTTGGCAAATAGTTAGCTTTAGCCTGTTTTAACATCAGTCTCGATGACTCGATGTTTTTGATGGCGAGCTGCATGTCTACATTTTGATGGATGGCACTATCAATCAGATCTTGTAAAATACGGTCCTGAAAGAAATCTCGCCATGGAATGGAACCGATGCTCGTTTCTTTTGCTTCTTCTTGCTGGTCACGAAATTGTGTAGGAAGGGCAGGGGCAAGATCTTTGTTGCTGATGATTTTTTCTGTTTTACAAGACCATACAACAAAGGGCAAGATGAAAGCCATCAGTATGTTTACTTTTATATTCATGTATTTCAATTTTGTCATTATTTCACTAAACATTAGTATGTGCTGGCACTCTAACACCTTCTGGTCGGTCCAACTCTTGTTGTCCAATAGGCTTTTTACTTACTTTCTCTTGTAAGTATTGGAAGAAAATAAAGAGCACTGGAATGATAAAAAGACCTAACACGACCCCACTGAGCATACCGCCTGCGGCTGCAATACTGATGGAGTGATTTCCTTGAGCAGATGGTCCTACGGCTGTCATCATCGGGATCATTCCTACAATAAAGGCGAGTGAGGTCATAATGATGGGTCTTAACCGTAATTTTGCAGCTTTTAGAGCAGCACTTGCTATCGAAAGCCCTCTTTTACGTCCCTGAATGGCAAACTCGACGATAAGAATGGCATTTTTGGCTAATAAGCCGATAAGCATAACCAAGGCAACCTGAACATAGATATTATTGGATATGTCTGTTAGACTAATTGCTGCAAATACGCCGAAGATTCCTGTCGGAATAGATAGTATAACCGCTAAAGGAATGATATAACTTTCATATTGCGCAGCTAGCAGGAAGTAAACAAATATTAAACATAGGATGAAAATAAGAGTAGACTGCCCACCTGAAACAATTTCCTCTTTGGTCATACCTGAGAATTCGTAAGTATATCCTGTAGGGAGATGCTGCTTTGACACCTCTTCTACCGCGCGAATAGCATCTCCTGAACTGTATCCAGGTTTTGGAATCGCATTGATACCAATGGAGTTGAATAGGTTATAGCGTGATGCTGTCTCTGGACCATATACACGTGTCATGGTAACCAACGTATTGATCGGTACCATATCGCCCTGACGATTTTTAACGAAAATACCGTCCATAGAAGAGGGTTCGGTACGGTCTTTTACATCTGCCTGTACCATAACGCGGTAATACTTGCCGAATCGGTTAAAGTCTGAAGCTTGTGAGCTACCAAAGTAAGCTTGCATAGTCTGCAGAATACTTTTCGTACTGACACCGAGCTGTTCAGCCTTGATGTCATCTACTTGTAGTTCGTACTGAGGATAATCGGCTTTGAATGTGGTAAAGGCCATCATGATTTCAGGACGCTGCATCAGTTCTCCAATAAACTGTTGTCCTACAGTACTGAATTTTCCCAGTTGACCGCCGGTTCTATCTTGTAAAACCATATCGAGTCCATCAACGTTACTAAATCCAGGTACAGTAGGGAAAGTGAACACGAAAAAGTTAGCGCCTTTGATTTTAGATAATTTCTGGTTAACATCCGCCATGATGGCATTGATATCTTTTATGGCTCCTCGTTCCTTATGCGATTTGAGGAGGATAAAAGCGACCCCGGCAGATGGACTCGTTGACTGTGTTAAAATATTGAAACCAGCTAAAACGTTCAATGTTTTTGTGAAATCAGCATGTTGTAACTGTTGTTCTGCTTCGGCTAATGCACTGGATGTACGGTCTAATGATGCTCCTGCTGGCATAGAAAGTGATACAGCGATAAAACCTTGATCTTCTGAAGGGATAAAACCAGTTGGTGTCTTGCGAATCATAACAACAGTCAGAAGTAAAATAACACCTAAAGCACTAAATGCAATCCATTTGTAACGAATCAAGAAGCGAAGACTACCGATATAATTTTTAGTCAATCGATCAAAACCAACATTGAAGCCTGCAAAAAAGCGTTCTTTAAAATTGAGTTGCTTCTTATCAGACTGGTTATGATGCGTAGGCTTTAAAAAGAGTGCGCAAAGTGCAGGGCTCAAAGTCAAAGCATTGATTGCTGAAATAACAATGGCAATGGCCAAAGTAAAAGCAAACTGACGATAAAATACACCTGTTGACCCCTCCATAAATCCAATGGGAAGGAATACTGCCGACATCACCAAAGTAATGGAAATAATGGCTCCTGTGATTTCGCTCATGGCTGATGTGGTGGCCAGCTTAGGAGACAGATGTTCATTCTCCATCTTGGCATGTACGGCCTCGACGACGACAATCGCATCATCTACCACAATACCGATAGCAAGGACTAGGGCAAATAGTGTCAGCAAGTTAATGGAGAAACCGAACAGCTGCATGAAGAAGAATGTTCCGACAATCGCTACAGGAACTGCAATGGCAGGAATCAATGTTGATCTAAAATCTTGTAAGAATAGGAATACGACTAAAAATACCAGTATAAAAGCTTCTATTAAAGTATGTTTAACTTGGTCGATGGATTGATCCAAAGCATCTTTCGTATTATAAAGAACTAAGTATTTGACACCTTTTGGAAAGCTCAGTGATGCTTTTTCCATAAATTCCTGGATCGCAATCTGAATTTCATTGGCGTTGGAACCTGCCAATTGCATCACACCAATATTAAGTCCTGGCTTACCATTGATGCGAGTGTGGCTGGCATAGGTATAAGAACCCAATTCAACACGGGCAACATCCTTCAGTCTTAAAACCGAACCATCTGTATTGGAACGGATAATGATATTTTCGTAATCACTTGGCTGATTTAGTTTTCCTTTGTATTTGATCACAAATTCAAAAGCCTCTTTACTGCTTTCTCCGAATTTTCCGGGAGCAGCTTCAACGTTTTTATCCTGAATGGCCGCCATGACTTCTTCTGGTGTCAGTTTGTAAGTAGCCATCTGATTGGGCTTGAGCCATACACGCATCGAATAATCTTTACTTCCACCAAAAGGCAAAGCTTGACCTACTCCGGGGATACGTTTAAGTTCAGGAATAATATTGATCTGCGCATAGTTGGTAATAAAGGTTTGATCGTATTTACTTTCGTCTTCGGTATACAGATCCAAAACCATGATCAGACTGTTTTGCTGTTTGGCGGTTGTGATCCCTGCCTGTACGACTTCGCTAGGAAGTTGGCTGGTCGCTTGGGAAACACGATTTTGAACATTGACTGCCGCTTGATCAGGATCAGTTCCTAATTTGAAATAAACAGTAATCATGAGGGATCCGTCATTACTAGCTGTGGAGCTCATGTAACTCATGTTTTCTACACCATTGATGGACTCTTCTAAAGAAGGGGCTACAGCACGAAGTACTGTCTCGGCATTTGCTCCGGGATAAAGCGCCGTCACCTGTACTGCGGGTGGGGCAATGTCTGGGAATTGTTGTAAGGGAAGTTTTAGGATTCCGATGATCCCCAATATGACGAGCAGAATGGAGATAACTGTAGCAAGTACGGGTCTTTCTATAAATTTTTTAAACATTTTGTTTGTTGTATTATGTTTAGTTGATGCTGTCTTTCGGTAATGCTTGTGGGGTGATCACTTGACCATCTTGAAGCAAATCAATTCCTTTATAGACGATACGGTCTCCTTCTTTAAGGCCGTTGCTCACGAGGTAATTGGATCCGCTTTTGCCGATGACTGTAATAGGCTGTTGAACTACTTTGTTTTCTTTGTTAACCGTATAAACGAAAATTTTATCCTGCATCTCGAGTGTTGCCATTTGTGGTACCAAGAGGGTATTGTCATATTTCTTCTGTAATCGTACACGACCTGTATTTCCATTTCTTAAAACTCCTTCGGGGTTTTTGAAAGTAGCTCGTAAAGTAATAGCTCCTGTATTTTTGTCAAATTGACCATCTACCATATCGATCTTTCCAACCTGATCATAAATACTTTGATCGGATAGCACCAAGTTGATAGGAGGGAGGTTGTTCAATTTTTGCTGTAGGTCGTTACCCGCTGTATTATTTTTAAATGCGATGAAATCGTTTTCACCAAGAGAGAAGTAAACGTGCAGATCTTGTACATTGGATAGTGCTGTTAAAGGTTGGGAATCAGCTGGACTAACTAAACTTCCCTGTTTTTTTTGTAATCTTCCGATGTATCCATCTGTCGTAGCACGGATCAAGGTATATCCAACATTGATTTTAGCGGATTCAATTGCTGAAATGGCCAATTGTACATTTGCTTGAGCGGCATTACGGGCACTAATTGCTGTTTTGAGCTGAAAATCTGTTAATACCTTGTTGTCGACCAAGCGTGTCTTTTTCTCTACTTCTAATGTAGCATTTTCTAATGCTGCTCGGGCAGAGAGTAAATTGGCTTTCGCCTGGTTAAGTTGCTCTTGATATGGGCGATCATTGATTTTGAAGAGTGCTTGACCTTTCTTAACTTTTGCCCCTTCATCTACAAAGATGCGGTCTAAAATACCCTCTACCTGTGGTCTGATTTCAATATTGGCAGATGCCTCAATACTAGCAGGATATTCTTGATAGACCGTTTCCTGACCGCTTGCAATGGTCATCACTGGTAAGCTAGCAGGTGGTGGAGGTATAGTTTTGCTCGTTCCTGTAGTGCAGCTGTATAAGAAAATTGCCGATAGAAGATAAAGATACTTTACTGTATTAAATTGTTTAACACTGTTAAGTAGAGGCGCATAAATTTTCTTAAAATCTAGTAATAGATGTGTTTTCATATTGTATTAAAAATTGATATATGGTGTATTTAACGCTGTTAGATTTTTTAACGTTGTATTATTTCGGATAAAAAAAAACTAATCAGTGAGTGAACGCGTGATTCCGTAAATCGCATCTTTTAAAACTTGTTGATTGGTAATATCTCCATTACCTTGATTAACCAGATTGATCGATATCAATCCATGTATAATCGACCAATATGTAAAGTACTTTCTACAGATCAATTCTTCTGATGGATCTTTTTCTTTCATAATCTCGCGGATAACATCGCTGATCATCTTACCGTGTGATTCGGCACATTTATATGTTTTTTCAAATCCACAGCATGCGGTTCCAACTCCAAACATTAATTGATAAAGCTCGCGTTCTTGAAAGGCAAAATCCCAATAGCTAAACCACATCGCTTCCAATTGTTTTTCGAGATCAGTTTCTGTAGATTTTGCTTCTTTAACTTTTTGAGCAAGGAGTCTGTAACCTTGGTTAGCAAGTTCTGTTAAGATGGCATCTTTGTTTGCAAAATATTCATAAATCATGGGAGCCGTATATTCGATGATATCGGCGATCTTACGCATACTCAATGATTGCCATCCTTCTTCTTTTACAATCTGAAGAGAGGCGTCAAGAATATTGCTGCGGTTTTCGTCTTTAAGACGTTGTATGCGATCTTTACTAGCCATGCTTTATTAGCATAAATGATTTAACAGTGTTAGTACAAAATTGTGATTTTTACTTTTTATTTGTGACATCTCAAAGTCATTAAATAAAATTGTGTACTAAGATGCCTTCAGGCTTATATAAACCTGTATTTTCTCCTTCTTACATTTATACTATAACTACTACTATAATTGTTATTCTCTCCAATAAAAGTACAAAATAATGGTTAACTAACCCAAATTGCTATCTGAGCACTATAAGAAGTTAGTAATGTATTCCATGCTAAATTAGTTATACAAATTTTGACATTATTAAAATTAGCCATTACTAATAGTTAGCTTTTTATTTCAAAAATACAATTTTTGAATACAAACCACTATGCAGAATAAATATAATTATGAAATTAAATGTAATTCTTTTGTATGTAAAATTTCTTTTAAAAACTTTTCTTGTTATATTTGTTAATATTGGAAATTTTATATTAAATATTATGAGAAAAACACTAGCATCTTTGTTACTCCTTTTAACTATTTATTTGTCATCATGCACAAAACAAGAAGTATTGCCCATCCAAGATAATCAATCAAAATTTGTTAATATTGGCGAAATTACTTATAATTCAACATCAAAAACTTATTATGATAAACTGGGTAAACAAGTAAATTTAGATAGTATAAAACTTACTTTGTTACAAAATCAACATATTGAAGTAACCGCTTTAACTATTATTTCAGATGAACAAGAAACTTATGAAAACGATAATTCTGGCGTGAAAAGTGCTAAAAATAAGGCGTTTTTGGTTGGATCTGCTCATAGCCAAGGATATATAGTTAATATTGATAACCATGTCTGGTGGAGAGCTGACGACTATGATGGAGGGGGGGATATTGGAATAGTTACTCGTGAACAAGCTTTCATCTTTAGACCAGGAGAATTATATATGAGAGAGGGAAAATTTAAATATGCATCTTCTTCTAACAATGATGGCGCAAGACTTTCTAGAGAGTTTCTTTGGGCTTTATACACACACGATCCTTCTGACACTGTTTATTTATCAGATTTTAAGGGACCTGCAATGAAATACCCCTATTAATAAATAAGTTTTATAATGATAATGTTAATTTAAATCTTATTGTTTTAAACTTTAAATATATGGAACTTGAATTATTTATTTTATGTGATGAATACTGACCCTTGGATGCACAATGGTCTATTTGATAATATCACGGGTTTATTGAATATGTATAACAGTGGCATGCAAATGAATACGGCTACACCAGAACAGAAGGCCAACGATCCGCTCTATCCAGTGACAGATCCGTTGATGAAGAAGTTGAATTTAACGAAGGATGAGATTGGAGATATTCAGTCTTTTTTGCAGGCTATAACAGCATCTAAGTATCGGATGAATCGTCCGGATAGTCTGCCACGATAAAGTTTTGACATTAGCTCTTCGATTGTAAGGGTACAAAAAAACCATTCTCAACGAGAATGGTTTTTTTGTGTTAAAATATTTGTTGCTTTTTTGCGTACTTATTTTTGTACGGATAGTGATCGGTACAATCAGAATCTACTATTTGTTCCACCATAATTTATTCGTGATGACATCATCGCCTTGCTGTGCTAGTGCAGCTTGATAGTTGGCTTTGTTGGTACTCTGTTCTTTTATTGGATATACCAAACGACTAGGGACAGCATTTCCGACTTCAGGATTGAAGGTGTAAGTTACTGTTTTTCCATCTATGGTGCCACTCCATACCACATCTCCTTTTTTGATCAAGTATAGTGGATATCCTGTACGTCTCACTTCTGACCAAGACTCGATACTCTGGTTAAAGAGTGCCAAGTATTTTTGCGATAGGACACGCTCTTTGTTGGCTGCAGGCAGCTGATCTAGATAAGCTGTAATGTCTGTTGCTGCTACCCCCCATTTCTCTAAAGATGCACGTGTGCCATTGATGTACTGAGTTTGATCCCAATTGTTATTTTCGGATAATAAGAAGGATACTTCAGCATATTCCAGTAATACCTCGGCATAGTCAGCCGCATTGATAATATCTCCAGGTAAGGAAATCTTGTCTAGGGGAAATAAATTGCCGGCAGCTAAAGGCAATCCATATGGCTGTCCAAAATAGCTACCATTTTCAGTCGTTGGTTTTGCATATTTAGTTAGTCTAGGATCTACGATTGTAAAAGGGCCTCTTTTCCCCTGCAGAGCTTCTACGATGACATTGGAAATAGCAAAATCTTTTCGATTTGCCGTAACTGTTGCGCGGTATAATGGTGCTTCATTTGGAGAAGTCTTAGAATATTTAAATACAGCATTGTCACTATTGGAGGTGAATACGCCTTTTTTTATAGCATCATTAATATGAGAGTTTGCTAAGTTGGCATCTTTTGTTTTGATGCGTGTCGCTAAACGTAAACGAAGGGAATTGGCAAATTTCGCCCATTTACCATTATCGCCTTTGTAAATAACATCAGATGTGCCAAATGTTTTTTCTCCTTGATATTTGATTAATGTATCTGAAGCCTGTTGCAGTTCAGTGAGGATATCCTTGTAAATCTTTTCTTGACTAGCATATTTTGGAGTCAAGTTATCTGGATTCTGTTGCAAAGCCTGAAAATCTGGATCAGCGTTACCAAAGGATTGATACGGAATATTACCAAACACATCAGTTAAAGAGTGGAAAGCATAAGATTTTAAAATGCGCGCAATGGCAATTTGATTGACGTTACTACCTGCTGTTCCTGCGGAAGCAGTTGCTTTTGTTTTTTCATCTGAATTGAGGTTAATAATTTCATTCAGGTTATTTAGTGATTTATAAGTTGCTGTCCAATAATTATCTGAGTAATTTGTTGGTATTTGATAGCGAGACTGATCTGTGTAAATATTTTGTGCAAAGTATTGCGAAAATAATTGTGCCCCTCTTAAACTGATATCTTCGCTGCGCAGCGCATTCACTAATTGTTTTTCAGCCGTCACTAATAATGTCGGCGTTGTTACAAAAGTGGGGCGATTGGGATCGGTATTGATCTCTGCAAATTTAGACTTTGAGCATGAAGATGCAACAAGTGAAATACCGATTACTGAACTATATACTATATTAATTATTTTCATTTTTTTAAAATTTAAGATTCAAATTGAAACCATACGTGATAGGCAAAGGAATATTTCCACCTTCGATGCCCTGGACATTACCGCCACTCGAAGTAAACTCAGGATCAATGTATTTACTTTTGGTGTAAATATTCCAAAGATTGCGACCATAGATATTTACGCCAATATTTTTAATGACTTTGGTGTTGGTCAATTTGAAATTATAACCTAAGGTAACTTCTCTTAATTTAACAAATGTAGCGTCAAAAATTGAAAATGTGGTTGGACCATTGTATTCATTACGTGCCCATTGTTGAGCGCTAATGTTTGTAGTGTTTTGTTGAATATTAGTTACATCGTATGTCCCATCGCTATTGAATGCAACATCGCCTTTAACTCCATCAAGTACAATTCCTGTTTCACGAATATTATTGGCGGCTGTTTTATCCAGAATACCAGAATACATACCTACCTTATAGGTTTGTGAGAAGAATTTACCTCCAACACGACCAGACACTAGAAATCCTAAATTGAAGTTTTTGTAATGAAAGCTATTATGAAAACCAAAAGTAAAGTCAGGAAGAATTGATCCTAATGGTACTAATTGTGAGGTCTTCATGTAGGTGCCATCTGCTTGAATAACACGTTGTCCATCGGAAGCATAAACAAAATCATAACCCAAAAATTGACCGTAAGATTGTCCCTCTCTTGCCACTAATTGGACTAAGGAATTGCTTAAATTTAGCGTATTGACTTGGTCGTCCAGTTTAACAACTTTGTTTTTATTTTTTGCCCAGTTTATTGTTGCATCCCAACTGAAGTTTTCTGATTTGATCGGAGTACCATTAAGAACAATTTCGACACCTTTATTATTCATCTTACCTGCATTAAGATATTTGGATTCATATCCAAAAGACGAAGATACTGGAACTGAGAAAATTTGATTTCTTGTTGTGTTGTTATAATACGTAACGTCCAAACCTAGACGGTTTTTGAATAACTTAAAGTTGATACCCGTTTCCCACGATCCTGTCCGTTCCGGAAGCAGGTTATCGTTTGGTTTTATTGCAGGTACTGTATAAGAAGGTGAACCCTCGAAAGATTGTTCAGCCTCGTATAATTTTGTAAGTTGATATGGTTCCGTATCATTACCAACATCCGACCAACCCAAGCGAACTTTACCAAAACTCAACCATGATAGATTTTTAAATGGTTCTAGGTTACTAAAAACAAAACTTCCCGCTAATGATGGATAAATATAGGACCAATTTGAAGAAGGAAGCGTTGAAGACCAGTCATTTCGAATTGTAGCATCTAAATACAATAAATCATTATATCCAAAAGAGGCACTTCCAAAAACTGAAGCGATTCGTTTGTGATACTTAAAATTATCTATTTTAACAGAATTTGCATTTTTTAAATTGTAGTAATTAGGTAGAATTAATCCTCCCTGGGTTATAGCATAGTTATTTTGCCAGCTTTTGTCTCGGATATTTCCACCAGCAAATGCAACGAGTGAAAATTTATCCCAGTTCTTTTTAGCAGTAGCTATAAACTCATAATTATATTCATTGAGTTTATTGTTTGTTTCTTCATATTGCGATGTGCTTCGCGAGTATACGGCAATACGGTCCTGTGCTTGCAATGAATAGATATCACCGTGTACCTTTGCACCCACGGTTAACCAGCTATTCACATTATATTCAGCTCCGATATTTCCATAGAAACGATCTCTACTATCTTCCATGTAAGATTCATATGCTGACCAGTATGGATTGTCGATAAAACGAGTCGCTTCGGCTGCAGTTGTATTTTGCCAGCCTGTGCGGTTCCATGCTAGTGGTGTGCCATCTGCACGTTTGTAGTTTTCAAGTATTTTATAGTCGACTTGTACTGCACCCCATTGGAAAGCTTCTAATATGATATTTCTATTTGATGCTCCTGTCCAAGGACGACCAACAGAAGAATTACGGATAAAATTAAAGTTAGAAGTAACTTTAATTTTACCTAATTGTGTGCCACCAGAAAAATTAAATGAATTTCGTGTCAAACTTGAATTCGGAGTGGTACCTGCTACATTTTTATTGGTGTATGAAAAGCGGTAATTGGTGCTACCGCTGTTACCTGCAATGGCAAAATTGTTGGTATTAGCTACCCCAGTTCTGAAAAAATAGCTTACATCATTTTTTGGATACAACCAAGGTGATGGATTCAGATAGTTTACTTCATCTTCAGGATTGAGGTTATACCATTGTAACACCGGGGTTCCATCTAGTTTTGGCCCCCAGCTTTCATCGGATGCATAATCCACAATCTTGTAATCTTTTCCATTGATGTTCTGAGTTTGAAAATTGGTCGAATAACCCTGGCCATAAAGATGTTGTCTTTTGGGCAATCGGATGATATTTTCAAAGTCAATACCAGTATTAAGAGATATTTCAACCTTTTCACCCTTTGACGCACGTTTTGTTGTGATCATAATAACTCCATTTGCGGCTCTCGATCCATATAGTGCTGCCGCTGTCGCTCCTTTTAATACCGAGATGTTTTCAATATCATCTGGATTAAGATCCTGGATCATGTTACCAATATCCTTTCCAGCACTACCATTGATCGTAGAACTTGAATTAAAGTCCGTATTGTCAATAGGGGTACCATCAACGACGTATAGTGGCTGGTTATTGCCTGAAATTGAATTAATGCCGCGAAGCGTAACGGAAGATGAACCGCCCATATTACCTCCAGAAGTTGTGATTTGAAGTCCCGCAACCTTTCCTGATAATGCACTTAATGCATTGGTAGGGCGAGTTTGTAGTTCAGTCCCTTTTACTTCCTGTACGGCATATCCTAATGATTTCTTTTCTCTCGATATTCCCAATGCAGTGACAACAACTTCGTTGAGCTGTGAACTGGTAGGTGTTAACTGTATCGTATTTAAACCTGAAATGTTTGCTTGAATCGTTTTAGTTTCAAATCCGATGTATTGTACTTGTAGTGTAAGCGTATTTTCGTTTGAGGGAAATTCAAATAGACCATTTACATCTGTTTGAATTTGCTTTTTACTATTAATATCGGTAATCGTAGCACCTTGAATTGCAGTATTGTGCTCGTCAATTACTTTTCCTTTTATGGTAGATTGTGCGTATAGTGTGCTTGAGCTGAGGCAAAGCGCGGCTGCTACGACAAAATTTGTTGTATGTTTTGTCATGTTAATAAGAATGTAATATATGAAGTGAGGTAGTTTTGTTGTCGGAGATATTTGTATATAATTAATCTTAAATACCTCCTAGGAGCATTCGTTTTATATACATATAGGTAGCATATTTTGTCATTATTTATTGTTAATGGTGCAAATATATAAAATCCACCTGATAAGTAGTCTTTGTTTTCTGATTTTTTGTTAAAAAAATGTTAAAAAGTATCTTATTTACTTTTAAATGGCATTTTGTAAATGTGTTGGGTGTAAGTATCTAAACTTATTCATGCTTATACATGACTTTAAAAAAAGTAGATATCTACAGATATCTACTTTTTGGAATATTTTTATTTTAGAATTATGTGTCTTATCTCGCACCTGGAGGACAGTGCTGTTTTAAATAGTTGGTAAACAAAGTTTTTAAATGTAGAGCTGTTCCAGCTCCTTCATTAATAGAATGACTTCTGTTTGGATAGGACATCAATTGAAACTGTACGTTGTTTTTAACTAACTCATTGATGAGAACTTCGGCATTTTGATAATGAACATTGTCGTCTCCAGTGCCGTGGATATAAAGTAAGTTACCCTTGATGTTTTTTGCATATTTTAAAGGTGAACCATTTTGAAAGTCTGCTAAATTCTCTTGAGGTAATCCCATATATCTTTCTTGATAAACATTGTCATATAACAACTGATCTGCTACAGCCGCAATAGCTATTCCTGTCTTGTAAATATCAGGATACTGCCCCAGAAGGTTTAGCGTGCTAGATCCGCCGCCGCTCCAGCCCCATACTGCGACGCGTGAATTATCGACATACGGCCACTTTAGAATTTCTTTGGCGCCCATTGCTTGATCTCTAATATTGAGCTGCCCAATCTTACGATAGATGCTTTTTCGCCATTGACTGCCTTTTGGCGCAGGTGTACCCCGGTTTTCTAGGGATATATAGATATACCCATCTTTAGCCATACTTCCTTGATATAAATGATTCATACCAGCACCAAAGTTATCAAGGACAGTTTGAGATGCTGGTTCACCATATACCATAAATACAACAGGGTATTTTTTATTTGGATCAAAATCAAGTGGTTTGACCATCCAACCATCTAATTCTATATGATCGATCGTCGTTATTTTAAAAAATTCAGCGATACCATTTTCAGATTTTTTGATTAAAGACTCATTAAAATCGACCAATGTCTTGTGATTGGGCAACTCGATTACCGCATTTCTTTTATATTCTTTGTGGTTATTAAAGTCGAATATGGCTATTTTTCCATTCTTAGCGATATCATATTGACAAGTGCCTGCATATCCTGCTGGAGTTAATCTTTTTGGTGTACCACCTTTAGTCGAAACTGAATATAGGTAGTTTTGTGTGGCATTAGTAGGCGATGCACTAAAGTAGATCGTTTCCCCCTTGGTATCCATTAACTTTAGATTGATGATATCGTAGTCTGCCTTTGTAATCAATTTTTCATTGCCCATGAGGTCAATTTGATATATTTTACGCCAGCCATCTTTTTCCGAAACCCATATAAAAGCTTTGCCATTTTGAATCCAATCCCAACCTGATGGGTCATTATTATTCCATCGTGATTTGATATCTATCCACGAATCACTTGTTTCAGTATAAATATTCTTAGGGGTATTAGTTGCGACATCGACTAAGTAAATATTACTTTCGTTTTGTTTGCGATTAAGTTGCTGCAATATTATTTGTTTGCTATCCAAACTCCATTCCATACGGGGAATGTAGTGTTGAATAGCATCTCCAGGAACTTGTATAGATGTCGTCGCATCTGTTGTTAATTGGTAAGTCCATATAGAGCATGCACTAGGTGATTGCCCGACTTTTGGGTATTCGATAGGTATCGTATAAGAATAGATGCTGTCGGTATTGTTGATCATTAAAAAGTTGCGTATCGTACTAGCATCAAGTTTCCAGTAGGCAATCGCATTTCCATCCGGAGACCAACGAAAACCATCTTTGCATCCAAACTCTTCTTCATACACCCAGTCAAATGTTCCATTAATGATGCGGTCTGTTCCATCTTTTGTGATTTGTTTTATGGTTCCAGTTGCAAGATCTTCAATATAAATATTGTGATTGGATTTATTAACATAAGCCACTTTTGTCCCCTGAGGATTGAATTTTGCAAACATGAGTTGAGAAGGAGGGAATGTTTTTCCAAGTTGGATCAATTGATTTGTTTTTTTTTGATAAACCCAATAATCTCCTCTGGTTTCTTCACGCCATACCCTTTTGCTATTGGTATAAAGTAAAATATGCTCTTTATCTGGTGAAATGGAGAAATCACTTATTTTTAATGCAGCCGATTGACCCTTGGGTACGAGTGCTACACTTGGTAAAAAAATCGTGCGTTGTGCATTTATTGGGTTGACAATCTCGATTCCATTGTCAGAAAATTCATAATAATGACCACCATCTTCAGTCCAAAGTCGCTGCGCCAGGAGCAAGTTTGGGATATAACACAATAGTGTGAAAAAGAATATAATACGTAGTTTTTTCATTTCTTATTTTGGTTTTTTAGTCTGTACCTAAATCTTTTAATGCATATATTTCATCGATTTCTCGTTCCAAATATTTTCCAAGACGATGATATCCCGAATCTTGGATGACATAATTATCTTCTATGCGGATACCTCCAAAGTCAAGGTGCTTATTGAGCAGATCGTAATTAATAAATTCGTGATGTAAATTTTGCTGTGCCCACATTTGAGTAAGTTCGGGGATGATATAGATGCCGGGTTCTACTGTTACTACGTTACCTGCCTCTAATTTTTTTCCTAATCGTAAAGATTTTATGCCAAAGGTTTTGGTGTCTTTTGGCTCGTCTGCGGTGTATCCCACATATTGTTCGCCAAGATCTTCCATATCGTGTACATCTAGTCCTAGCATATGACCTAAACCACATTGGAAGAATAAAGCATGGGCATGTGCCGCGACGGCATCTTGCGCGTTTCCTTTCATGAAACCAATCTGGATTAATCCTTCAGCAAGTGCTTCGCAGGCTTTTAAATGGATGTTTTTAAAAGCAACCCCGGGCTTTAATGCTGCTTCAGCAGTTTTAAAGGCATTTAAAACAATAGCATATAATTCTTCTTGTAGCGGGTTAAATCGTTTTCCTACAGGAAATGATCGTGTTAAATCTGACGCATATCCTAGAGCAGTTTCGACACCAGAATCATTAAGTAGTATATCACCAGCTTTAATTTTATGATATTGGATATGATTGTGTAATATCTCTCCATGTTTGGTCACAATGGGAGGATATGAGAATGACATTTGTCTATTTTGTGCGAGATGTTGAATTGCATTGCTTATCTCATATTCGTACATACCTGGTCTAGTCATTTTAATAGCTAGACGATGCATCTCAACAGCTACGTCCACCGCTTTTTCTAATTCTGCGATCTCTTCCGCTGCTTTTATATTGCGCTGTGTTACGACGGCTTGTATCATGTCGACCGATGGTTTGATCTGGTCAATAGATAAGCCTAATAAGTGCTGCAGCAATAACTTGTTGTGCGCTTGATAAGGAGGTAGGTAATGTACCTGATTATTATTTTTAACCACTTTTTCCAAATACGGTTGGAGCTCATGAAAAGGACGAACTGATGCGATTCCTACCCATTGTGCTTTTTCCCTTAAAGTCTGTTGTTGTCCCATCCATACGATGTCATCTATAGTCATTTCATCACCAAACAATACCGTCTCACCCGCTTGAATATCTAAAACTGCAGCTAGCTTTGGACTTTTAATCCCGATGTAGTATAAAAAGCTACTGTCTTGACGGAAAGGGTAGGTGTTGTGCTCAAAATTAATTGGATTTTCAATATTTCCTAAAAGCAGAAGTAGCCCGGATGTAAATTTAGAACTAAGTTCATTTCTTCTTTTGATGTATATATCTTTTTCAAACATGATTGGGAATCTTTTTGTATTTAAGTATAAATCTATGAAAATACACTTGAACAAAAACATACGTAAGCGCTATTTTTTTTAATATGTTACTTTACGGTTCTAAAATGTTAATAAGAGGTTGCAATGTTAAGACATTGTTGTTTTTAGTTTACTCTTTTAAACTTAATACAGATTTCATTATTCGTTAATATGCATGTCATTACTTTGCGCCAAATCGCTCAGCATGATGAAACCATACTCATTAAATTTAATTAAGAAAAGTACCCAAATGACACTCTGTGCAGCACTTTTATATGCGATGCAGACAGAAATGGTTTGGGCAAACAAAATTGCTTCTCATACGTACATGGGAACTGTTATAGATCAGGAACTCATTAAAGGAGTGCTCCGTGACCAACAAGGTAATCCAGTAGATGGGGGTACTATCGTCAACGAAACGAATAAACAAAGTACTAGAACAGAGTTTAATGGAAATTTTGCTATTAAAGGGAAAGCTGGTGATCGACTTCGGATTTCTTCTCTGGGTTATAAAACTCAGTTTGTAGAGGCAGGAAACACTAGTCTAGATATAGTTCTAGAAAAGGATGCATCTAAATTGGATGAAGTAGTGGTAACAGCTATTGGTATCAAACAGCAAAAAAAGCAAATTGGATATGCAACTCAAGAGGTGAAAATGGATGTCCTAAAGGAGTCGAAAACGATGAACATCGGTACAGCGCTGACGGGTCAAGTTTCAGGTTTAATTGTGAATAATCCGACTGGTATCTTCCAAGCTCCTTCGTTTCAATTGCGTGGTAAAAATCCATTGATCGTCGTCGATGGTATTCCGGTAGAGACAGATTTCTTTGATATACCGAGTCAAAATATTGAAAACATCAACGTGTTGAAAGGTACAGCTGCCTCGTCACTTTACGGATTAAGAGGTAAGGATGGTGCTATATTAATTACTACAAAAAGTGCTAAGAATGAAGGTTTAGAGTTTTCTTTTGGTACCACCAATATGTTTTCTGCAGGATTTACCGTTTTTCCTGAATCACAAAAGAAATTTGGAAGTGGATCAAATGGTAAATACGAATTTTGGGATGGAGCGGATGGAGGTATTTCTGATGGTGATATGACATGGGGTCCAAAGCTCAATGCAGGACTTAAAGTTCCGCAATGGAACAGTCCGATCCGGGATAAGGTGACAGGTGAAGTGACGCCATGGTGGGGTGACGTGAAAGGTACGAAATACGATGATAAGTCACGTTATGAAAGAGTACCAACAGATTGGGTGTCGCACAATAATTTGGAAGATTTCTTAGGAACAGGTCTGATTACAGAAAATAATGCGACCGTATCTTACCGTTCTGAAAAGGTGAGCATATTTGGTTCTGGAAAATATGCCTTTCAAAAAGGGCAGGTGCCGAATACAAAACTGACAACGGGAGGTCTGAATTTAAACACCTCTTTTCGCTTTAGACCAGAATTGCAGCTGGATTTGAATCTATCTTATAATAAAGTAAAATCACCTAATTATCCTCGGTATAACTATGGTCCTAAAAACCATATGTATACCATCTTATTGTGGATGGGAAATGATGTCAATGGCAAGGAACTCAATGAACATCACTATATTCCTGGGCAGGAAGGGTATCGTCAAGCAAATTACAATTATGCATGGTATAATAATCCTTATTTTGCAGCTTACGAACTTAATCAAGTATATGATCAAGACGTATTGCAAGGTCAGACAGCATTAACTTGGCGCGTGACGCCCGATTTCACATTAAAGGGCCGTGCTTCAGCTAGACAAAAAAATGTTTTTCAGGATATGCAGAGTCCTAAGTCTTATATGAACTACGGTGATTCAAGAAATGGTGATTATAAAAATTGGGATAGCAACCAGTTAAATTTTGATGCTGATGTTTTGGCCACTTACAATAAGGAGTTCTCAGATCAGTTTGCACTGACCTTAAATGCAGGGGCTTCAACTTTTAAAAAGACATATCGACAATTGTACCAAACGACAGACGGATTGGTGGTTCCATTTATTTATAGTTTAGGAAATACGCAAGGACCTGCCAAAGCTGAAAGTTTATTTAATGAAAAAGTAGTTCGTAGTGCCTATGCGACGGTAAATTTGAATTTATTTAAATCAACTTATCTTAATCTTTCAGGACGTAATGACTGGTCATCTACTTTTTCTAAACAGAATCAATCTTTTTTCTATCCTTCGGTATCGTTAAGTTCTGTAGTGTCTGACTACTTTAAACTACCGGAACAAATTGATTTTATTAAATTATACAGTTCATGGGCATCAGTTTCATCAGATTTAGATCCGTACAGCATTTTAGCTACCTATAAAAAAGATGTGACATACGGTTCAACACCTTCTGTGACTTATCCTGCCGGTATTGTAAATCCTAATATATTACCACAACAATCTAATTCTTTAGAAGTTGGTGCGGCATTTTCATTATTTAAAAATAGATTGTCAGCAGATGTAACTTATTATGACGTTGTCGATAAAAACCAAATCATTGATCTAAGTATATCACAAGCTACAGCTTTTACCTCACGTAAAGTTAATGGCAATAAGTACCGTACAAAAGGATTAGAGATTTCTCTGACAGGTAATATTGTAAAACAGCAACAGTTTTCGTGGACTTCAACTGTTAATTGGTCGAGAGCAGTAAGGAGATTGGAGGAGATATACAATGACCAACCTAAAATGGGGAACTTAAAAAAGGGTGATCGTGCCGATAGTTATTATGCAACTGTCTGGGAGAAGTCGGCCGATGGACAGTTGGTTCTTAATGCCAATACAGGTATGCCAATCCGTAATCCATTTCCGCAATATTTAGGATATTTTCAACCCGATTGGCAATTTGGTTTTGCTAATAGATTTAAGGTCAAGAATTTTACGGTGAATATAGATGTCGATGGATCTATTGGAGGAGTCATGAATTCGACTACAATCGAAAAGATGTGGTGGGGAGGGAAACATCCTTCTTCTGTACTGTATAGACAAGAAGAATATGATGCTGGAAAACCTATTTATGTACCTGAAGGCGTAATCGTCACAGGTGGTGAACTGACCAGAGATGTCAATGGTAATATTACTTCTGATACGCGTACCTACGCCCAAAATACTCGGGCTGTTGATTGGCAGGCTTGGAGTCAAAACTACCCATATCAAGCCCGTGTCACAGAAGCAGAAAATAAACTCTTTGCCAATGTATTTGATCGTTCATTTGTTAAACTCCGTAGAGTATCTGTTGGTTATGATGTCAACAAAATATTCAAATTAAAACATCTGAAAGCTTTAGATGCTTCTGTATTTGGTTACAACTTAGCTATGTGGAAAAAAGTACCCTACCTAGATCCTGATTTTGGAGTAGGAAATGACGGTAATCTTCAAGATCCATCTACACGATATATTGGTTTATCTCTTGATTTTAAATTTTAAACGATTCATAATATGAAACTTGTTTTCAAACATATAATATTTGCGTTGGTTCTGTTTGCAGGAGCAGGATTACAGTCATGCGAAAAATTGACAGATGTTAATAATAATCCTAACGAAGCATTGATCACTCATCCGCAGGCATTGTTGACCAAGGTGGAATGGGATGCTTTTCGTACTTGGCATGGTACTTCTCCTTTATATGCATTAAAAATGATTGTGCAGACTGATGGTGAAAATGCTAATCAAATCTATAACTGGCAGAGGGGAAGTTTTGAGCAATATGGTTTTCTGCGTAACGTCACCAAGATGATTGAAGAAGCTGAAAAGATTGGGACGACTAATTACATTGCTTTAGCTAAGTTTTTCAGGGCTTATTATTTCTATAATTTAACTTTGACTTTTGGTGATATTCCGTATTCGGAAGCGACAAAAGGAGAAAATGGTTCTTTATACATCCCAAAGTATGATACTCAAAAAGAGGTTTTTGTTGGAATTTTGAAAGAATTGGACGAAGCTAATAATTTATTAAAGTCAAATAATAACCCAATTAATGGAGATATTATTTATGCAGGAAATTCTGAAAAATGGCGCAAGCTGATCAATTCATTTCGATTGAAAGTTTTACTTACGCTATCACGTAAAAGTGCTGACTTTCCTGTAGATATCAAATCTGAGTTTGCAAAGATTTATAATGGAGAGACTTTGATCACCAATGCCGCAGGATCTGATGATGGACAGCTAATTTTTTTAAATCAAGAAGGCAATCGGTATCCTGAATTCAATTCTAGTGGTTATGGATCGGGTATGTACATGGACTCCACATTTATCCAGCGATTGCAGGCTCATAAAGATCCACGCTTATTTGTTTTGGCTACGCAAACACGTTTAGGAAAAGAAGCTGGTAAGGCACTAGATGATTTTAGTTCTTACGAAGGAGGTGATCCAATTGTACCTTATGCTGAAGTCAATGAAAAAGCTGTAAAAGGCAAATTGTCTAAGGTACACGAGCGCTTTTATAAAGATCCAACTGCCGAACCTCTGGTTTTAATGGGATATTCGGAGTTACAATTTATCATTGCTGAGGCAATAGTAAGAGGATGGATTACAGGGAATGATAAAGAATGTTATGTGAATGGCATCAAGGCATCTTTTAAATTTTATGAGAATTATGCCAAAAATTTAAATGCTTATGTTGATGCAACTCGTGTAGAGAGTTATTTGTCACAAAAATTGGTTAATTTGGATAACGCAAATAATTCGGAAGAAAAGCTGGAACGTATCCTAATGCAAAAGTACTTACGTTCTTTTCATCAAGGAGGCTATACCGCCTATTTTGATCATTTAAGAACAGGTTATCCAAGCTTACTTAAAGCCGATAACGTAAAGATAGCTTATCGTTGGATGTATCCTCAGGATGAATACAATAATAATACAGTGCAAGTCTCTGAAGCAATTAAACGTCAATTTGCTGGAAATGATAATATAAACTTACAGACTTGGTGGTTGAAATAATGGAATCTCGAAGACAATTTATAAAAAAAACGTCAGCATTGGCTGGCGCTACAGCTGTCGTTAATTGGTTACCTGAATCAATTCAACGCGCATTAGCAATTGAAGCACCAGCGGGATCAACCTATATGGATGCGGAGCATATTGTCTTTTTGATGCAAGAGAACCGCTCATTTGATCATTGCTTTGGTACTCTTAAAGGGGTGCGTGGTTTTAATGACCCTCGAGCACTAAAATTACCTAATGGTCTTCCTGTGTGGGTACAGGGAAATAAAAAAGGAGAATATTTTGCTCCTTTTCATTTGGATATTGTTAATAGTAAATCTACTTGGATGGGTTCATTGCCGCATGGTTGGCGAGATATGGTTGCAGCTCGTAATGGTGGTCGGATGGACAATTGGCTGGAAGCTAAAAGTTCAGGTATTAAAGATTATAAAGCTATGCCACTTACGATGGGCTATTACAACCGGGCAGATTTACCGTTCTATTATGCATTTGCAGATGCTTTTACGGTCTGCGATCAGCATTTCTGCTCTTCCTTGACAGGGACAAGTGCTAATCGGTCCTATTTTTGGACAGGAACAGTTCGTGAAAATCCACGTGATCCAGAATCAACTGCCCATGTGGATAATGGACAGATCAATTACAAAGATGTGAGTTGGAAATCTTATCCAGAACGCTTGGAGGAATCTGGAGTATCGTGGAAAGTATATCAAAATGAACTGAGTATCCCCGTAGGATTTGAAGGAGAGGAAGAGGATTGGTTAGCTAACTTTACCGATAATAATCTGGAATTTCACAAACAATACGGTGTACGTTATCATCCTGCACACCGTACTTGGATGGAATATAAATTGAACCAGTTGGAAAAAGAGGTAATCGATTTAAAAGATACAGTTGAAGAATTCAAGCTAAAGAAGCACATCGAGGATCTAAAACAAGATTTACAGCGTTTTTCAAAAGAGAATTTCGCAAAGTTATCAGAGCTACATCAGGAGATTCATAAAAAAGCTTTTGTAACTAATGTGGGAGATCCTGATTATCATCGGGTAGAAAAATTGGTCTATGATGATGGTCAAGGCAAGCAGGAAGTTGATGTTCCTGCAGGAGATGTATTTTATCAATTTCGTAAAGATGTCAAAGAAAAGAAATTACCTACTGTATCGTGGTTGGTAGCTCCATGTCGTTTCTCTGATCATCCTGGATCTCCTTGGTATGGAGCCTGGTATGTTTCAGAAGCATTGGATATTTTGACAAAGGATCCTGAGGTCTGGAAAAAAACAATCTTTATTTTGACATATGATGAAAATGACGGATATTTTGATCATATTTCACCATTTGTCCCGCCAATGGAAGGGAATAAAGAGTCAGGTAAGACTGCCGTAGGTATTCATACGGCTGATGAGTACGTCACTAAAGAACAGGAGCGTAAAAGAACAGGGAAAATGGATTCTGAGCTGGAGAGTCCAATAGGATTAGGATTTCGGGTTCCGTTAGTAATTGCTTCACCTTGGACTAAAGGTGGATGGGTAAATTCGGAAGTTTTCGACCATACATCTTGTTTACAGTTTTTAGAACAATTTCTAAAGAAAAAAACTGGAAAACTTATCAAAGAAACAAATATTTCTTCATGGAGAAGAATGATCTGTGGTGATCTAACGTCTGTATTTCGTCAGGCGAGTGATACTTCTCATGATTCTTTACTTACTGTCAATCGAGATGAATATGTAGCGCGTGTATATACAGCACGATCAAAGAAATTGCCAACAGATTTTGTTCAGGTGCATTCTTCTGAATTGGAGCAAATTCGTGAAAATGGTATATTCAATTCCATTAAAGTTATTCAAGAGAAAGGTATCAAGTCTGCATGCGCATTGCCTTATGCATTGGATGTCAACGCCAAGTTGGACAATAATGGTTTTGAAATTACTTTTGAGACTACAGTTCCTGTTAAATCAAAGAAGAAAATCGGAGTTCCTTTTCAAGTAAGAGGACATATGAATTATGGATCGTTGGGAGTCGGTCAGGTTTGGAATTTTGCGGTCAAAGAAGATGAACCGTTAAAATATGTCTGGAATATGGATCAATTGAAAGACAATCATGTCGAAATGGAGGTGCATGGACCTAACGGCTTTTACCGCATGTTTAAGTTACATAAAGAAAGGCCGCATGCGATTGTGGTTAGACAGTATCAAAAAAAGGATGCAATAGCTTTGGAATTGAAACAGCTTAATAATTATTATACTTATTTAATCAGAGATAGATCGTATGGCAGCTTTGAATCCTTTGCTATAGGGCAATCGTTTTTAAATTCGAAAATACTTGACTTCACCCCAAGCCATGGCTGGTATGATCTGGAGGTAACTTGTAAAGAAGACCCTGAGTTATTATTTGTATTTGCAGGACATATTGAAAATGGGAAGCCAAGTAAAACCGATCCCTTAATGGGAAATGTTGTTAATCGCTCGTAGCGCGTATGAATATATGTTGTAGGGACACATAGTAGGGTATATAGCGTAAATCAATATAGGTTCCGTTCAATTTTTTGAACGGAACCTATTTTTATGGATTAAAAACAAGCATCATATAGATGGCGAATAGGGCTAAATGAATGATACCTAAAATAGGTGTTGTTCTCTTACCTAAGAAGCTGATCAAGCTTAGTAAGAGCGTCATTGTGAATAAAATTGTCTCTGTGCCACTTAAACCAAATAAAACCAACTTTCCTTTTAAAAGCCCGATGAGTAGAACTGCAGGAACTGTCAATCCAACGGTCGAAACAAAGGCGCCATGGCATAGATTGATACTTCTTTGGAATTCATTGTTGATTGCCGCTTTGATGGCAGTAATAGATTCTGGGGTAAATACAATGATAGCAATAAGTATTCCTCCTAGTGCTACTGGAAGTTTTGCTGTAGCTATTCCGTAATCAACCACCACAGCCATTTGATGCGAAAGTAATACTATTGGTAAAATCATTAAAATAAGAAGAGCCGATCGAATCCAGATTTCTTTTTTGCTTTGAGATTTGTAGCTATCATCATGTATAGGATTTTGATCCTGTTTGGGATACTCAATTTCAAGCTTTCCTTTTTCAGGCTGTACATATAAATGGCTGTAATCTTTTAATTGATAATAAAGGAATGCCATGTACACGAGTATAGTTATAGTTGATATAAATATCGCTTGTAAAGTAGTATATGAACCATTGCCTGCTCCTTGTATAAAGTTAGGGAGTAAGAGTGAAGTAGCTCCAAGTATTACGATCATTGAAAAATATGACAATGTCCCTTGAGCGTTATATTCCTGTTCTTTGTATTGAGCACTTCCAAGTAATATGCAGAGTCCTACCACCAGATTCATGATAATCATCATGACTGAAAAGATTGAATCTTTTCCGATTGTCGGAGATTCTGCTGGACCAAGCATAACAGCAGCAATCAATACGACTTCAATCGTTACAATAGAGAGCGTAAGGATAAGAGTACCGAAAGGTTCACCTAACTTATGCGCAAGCTCATCAGCTTCTTTTACTACGCCAAATGAGGCGGTCAAAATCGTAGCTAAAAGAACTATGAATATAGTAAATGCTGCTATTGGAGAAAATGTTGTCCTAAAAATCTGTTGATCAAAGAGCATCAGTCCAATGACAATAATCCATATGATGAGTAGTCGGATAATTGTTTTTGTATTCAGTATTATTTTCATATTGCTGCGGTATATAAATTACTGATACAAATATCTTTACTAAAAGTGGGATTAATTTTAACATTTGATAAAAACTATAAATAGCGGAATTATTTGTTTTATGGGCAAAGCGCAATTTCTATTGTATCACAACTTCATCTTATTATTTTTCAAGGATGTGTTGGTAATTTTTTTGTTTTGATTCCTAGCTATTCGACTCATTACTTGATATTTTTAGTATATTCGTTTTGATAATTATCATAATAAATCTAAACCATTGTCACAATTCTTTAAAACTATGTTAACAAATCGTTTAAAATATAGTGTTCTCTTTTGCTTATTGGGAGCAAGTGTAAGTTCATGTCAAACTGCAGATCAAAAAAAAGAACCGGAAGTAGAACATAATCCAGCTAAACAAGTCGTGCCAGAAAGAGCAAAAGATTTGATCGGTCGTTGGGATTTAAATGTGGACAAAGATGGAAAGGTCGTACCATCATGGATTGAAGTAAAACTATCTGGATTTAATACCTTAGTGGGGAGTTATGTTGGCGATAGTGGCAGCGCTCGTCCAGTTTCACATGTCAAACTGGAGGATGGAAAATTTTCATTTGCTATACCACCACAATGGGAAGGTGGCGAAGGGGACTTTGTGATTGCAGGCGAATTAACAGCTACAGGTATTAAAGGTACTGTGACGACTAATAAAGGTGTTAGCTATAACTTTACAGGTGAAAAAGCACCTTATTTAAATCGTACAGGAACTGTTCAATGGGGAGAGGCTATTGAGCTTTTTAATGGTAAGGATCTGACAGGTTGGAAAACCATTGGTGGAGAGAATAATTGGTCAGTGAAAGATGGTGTCTTGACGAATGCAAAGGCGGGAGCTAATCTGGTAACGGATCAAAAATTTGAAGATTTTAAACTGGAAGCAGAATTTCGTTATACATCAGGGGGAAATTCGGGTATCTATCTGAGAGGGCGATATGAATTGCAAATAGAAGATAGTCCTAAGGATCAGCATCCTGGAAGTCTTTATTTTGGCGGTATCTATGGTTTTTTAGCTCCAAATGAAATGGCTACTTTAGGACCGGATCAGTGGCAGAAATATGAAGTTACATTGGTCGGAAGATTGGTAACTATTGTCGCAAATGGTAAGACTGTCATAAGTAATCAAGAAATTCCAGGTATTACAGGGGGCGCATTGGACAGTAAAGAGGGCGAACCAGGACCTATATATTTACAGGGAGATCATGCTCCGGTAGAATTTAGAAAAATAAAGATTATACCGGCTAAGAAATAAAAAAAATTAAAAGCCTCTTTCGGTAGAAAGAGGCTTTTAATTTTTATAAGATTATTTTCACAAATTGACCACTTGGATCGAACAATAAATCGACATCATTTGTTAATTCGACTTCAAATCCAGCAGTAACTTTATCGATGGCACTGATTTGTGCTGTTCTATAATTTGTATCCACATAGCTGACTATCGTAGATGAGATAAAACCTGTTGGAATAGCGGTATCATTGTCGGATTCTACCTCTTTCCAATTACCTTCTTGATCAAAATCAACTTCGATTCCATTGGCTAACTCTACACTGTAAGCGGTTTTATTTGTTGCAGTAGGAGTTTGTTTCTCAGCTTTTCGAATGGTGACATCTTTGAAGAAGGTGTTAAGAAATGTTGATGCTGATGCTGGTAAAGATGTAGCAGGGACTTGATGATCATCATCTTTGTCACATGATACCACAATGATTGCAAATGCAAGTAGAGCTGTGCATGTTAAAATTAGCTTTTTCATATTTTAGTTTTAATTAATCATCTATTTTAGTAAACTGCCCCTTTTTATTAAACTCCAACTCAAGTCCATTCGAAATCTCTACTTCATATTTACGTAATGATTTTTTTATTTTTACGATCTGTGTATTTGGAAAACTTTTTGCCACATAATTTTGAATAGTCCTAGGTACAATTTTTAAAGGAATGGCAATCTTGTGGCCATCGACTTCTTCCCAATTTCCAGATTTATCAAATTCTATTTCTGTACCATTGTTAAGAATAACTTTATATTCCTTTGAAAATAAACTTTCTTGTTCTTCAATTGTACTGCTGATTTGATTAATCGCAAAATTATTCTTAATGAATGTTTGCGCATTTGCTGGTAATTGGTTGTTGTTGATTACTTTTTTTTGTGCAAATCCAAATGTCGATAACGCCATTAATGCGATGATAGCTATTGTTTTCATTTTGTTCATAATAAATACTCCTTTTATTTTATAACAAAGTTCGTAGACGATTTGGTAAAGAATTGGGAATTATAGTTTGTGTATTTTAAAAATGTGTAAACTTTCTGAATATAAATAACTTATGTTTATATCTTTATTTGTTTCTATAATTGTTTTAACGATAGAAAGTCCCAATCCATTCGAATTTACAGCATCGTTTTCTTTATGAAAGCGGTCAAAAATATGCTCTGCCACTAGTGCTTTGCCTTTACCGGTATTAGCAATTGTAAATTGATGTTGATAAACCTCAATTTTAATGAGACCAGATGGTGATTTGTTATAATTGATCGCATTCCTCATTAAATTGGATAATAGAATTTTAGCTAAGTCTACATTAAAATCTATTGTAAATGTACCATGTTCATTGATCTGAATATCAATTCCTTTGAAACTCATCAAATCTGTAAGCTCTTCAGAGATCTCATGGATCAATGAATTAAAGTTTATTTTTTCAATAGCTTCAAATTGATTATTTTCAATGCGGGATAGCATAAGTAATGCTTTATTCAACTTGATCATACGCTCTAGTGATTCCTTGGTTTCACTGATCGTGATTAAATGATGCTCAGCTAATTCTTCATCTTCTAATAATAATTCTAGTTTATTAGTACTTATAGCTAATGGGGTTTGTAGCTCATGTGAGGCATTTTCAATAAATAGCTTTTGTTGTTTAAATATTTTTTCATTACGATCTAACATTTTATCAATCTCTGTATCCAATAGGTTAAATTCTCGGACATTGCTTTTAATGGGTTCGGATATTCTAATCTTTCCAAACTGATATTGTTCTAGTTTATCCAGTATTTGATAAAAGGGTTTAAAAGCTCGGTAGAATACCAACGTATTGAGTAAAAATATACTGATTATGATCAAGAAATAAAGGATGATCAATGCGGTTGCAAGATCGTATTTTAACTCATCTTCTTCAACAGTAGAAGTACGAATTTCTAAATGATACAGTTGATTATCTTTACCGTAGAAATAGGTTGTTAGTACACGGTAGGGCTCCATATCATCATCATATGGCATATAAATAAGTTCATTCCTGAACGTACTTTTTTCTAGATGCTTCTTTTTAACGTTTGATTTTGTAATCTTAAATTGATTGATTCCAAAAGTATCTGTTTTTAAGATCGATTCATCTTGATAGGCTGCACGAATAATTTCAATTTTTTGATTTTTTAAACCATCATCTACATTATCATATACCTCTTCAATTATATAGGCATAAAATAATGTAGCCCATACCGCAATTACAATCAAAATGATAATCGTGATATAGCGTAAAGTATAATTTTTGAGAGATTTTTTCATCAAAATAAATTGTTATAATAGGGAGCGCTGATTGTACTACATCATGATGTTAATTTCACTCGGTTGTATTAAATCAATTTATATCCAATGCCATATACCGCTTGAATATCAATTTCTGCATGATTATCTTTCAACTTTTTTCTTAAATTTTTAATTTGAGAATAGATAAAGTCTAAACTGTCAGCTTGATCAATATGATCTCCCCAAATTGATTCAGCTAAACTATTTTTCTGAATAAGCTTAGTGGGTCTTATGATGAAATAATAGAGTAGATCAAACTCCTTTCGGTTTAGATTTACTAGTTTGTTATTCACCTGTATACTTCTGTCGGTAGTGTTAACTGCTACATTTTTATAAACTATCACATCATCGCCATTTTGATTTTTTCTTCGTATGATCGATTTTATCCTTGCATGCAGTTCTGCTAGATGAAAAGGTTTAGCAAGATAGTCATCTGCTCCTAGTTCTAGACCCTTTACTTTATCATCTACTGAGTCTTTAGCAGACAGGATAATCACAGACTCATCTTTTCCGAGTTCTTTTATTTTCTCCAAAAGTTGCAAACCTGAACCTCCTGGTAACATAATATCTAGCAAAATACAGTCATAGGTATAAATAGCTATTTTTCCTAGGGCAGTTTGATAATCAAAAGCTTGTTCTACAAGATATTTTTCGGCAAGAAGGGATTGCATAATAACTTGACTTAAAGCAGCTTCGTCTTCAATCAATAATATTTTCATATACACTTATTATGGTACAAAAGTAATATCCAAATTGGGAAAGAATTAGGAATCAAAATCCAATAATTACCACTACGATATCTTCATTATGGTAAGCTGGGTGAAAATGCGATATGACTTTCTGATCTTTATAAAGCTTTAGTTCATCGTATACCAATTTTTTTAGAATACCTTTACCTTTACCGTGTACAAATTTTATTTCTGGCATATCCCAATATATAGCAGCATCTAACATGTCACGCATATAGATCAATGATTCATTTGCTAATTCATCTGCAGCATAATCTTGCCAGTCGGATAAGAAGGCTTCGGCATGTAAATCTATTTGTACAGGTGGTTTTTTCATGTAGCTCTATTTGTATTCGAGCAAAAGTACGATTAACGAACTAACAAATAAAGTCATCAGTTCGTTTACTGTATATAAATAGCTACATAAATTAGGTCATACCATTTTTTTATTGTGGCAGCTTCTTCATAGAGTTCCTTTTCAGCATAATCGAACATGATTTCTTGTACTTGAATAATCATATCATGTTGATCTTGGAAGATACCATTGCAATCACGATAATCATTAATAATTTCCAATAGATAATTAAGTGATTTCATCTTATGATATAAAGAATGATGTTTTTTGCCAATTATATCTGCAATTTCTTCATTTTGCACTTCGCACTCGACAGCTGTATGACGTGTCTTATTATATAAATGGGTGTAGTCAGCAATACGATCTCTTAGATCATAAATGTTATTTTGAAGATCTTCAATGAGTACAATGAGATTTTCTTGAATTTCAAAATCTTTTGATACGATTGACATATTACGCCTTTTTTCAATCAAGATAAATAAAATTTATATCATTTTTTATTACAATATAAACAAACAAATTAATATTGTAAATGTTTTGTTGTCTCATAATTAATATTTTACGATATAATAGCTCCTATATACTGTAGTGGTAACATATATTATAAATAATATTTATTGTACATTTGTTGCGTAAATAAATTGAGGAATTGTTTTAACGAAAGACTCTACATCTATTACTTAAGCATATTTGGGATTTTGTGCTTAAATACAAAAAGGGAGAAAGTTCGATTGAATTTTCTCCCTTTTTATTCAACTGTTTTGAGATTAAGATATATACACTATATGGGAAGAGAAATTAGTATAAACGGGTATCAATTGGAAATATGCTCAAATTCACCCCAGTCAGCTCTACATGCGGCGCAAGGAGGCGCTACAAGGATTGAATTTTGTCAAAACTTAGAAAACGGTGGGACGACACCTTCGTATGGTCAGATTGTTCAAACTAGAAAGTTAATTAATATTGGCATGCACGTACTTATTCGTCCTAGAGCGGGTGATTTTGTTTATTCTGATTTGGAATTTGAAGAAATGCTAGCTGATATCAGGTTTTGTAAAGAGATAGGCTGCGATGGCGTTGTTATAGGAGTAATGAATAGAGATGCAACAGTTGACTTTGAGCGAACAAAAGCTCTTGCCGATGCTGCAAGACCTATGCATGTAACCTTTCATCGAGCATTTGATAAGTGCGCGGATCCAATGTCTTCTTTAGCTATTTTAATAGAATTGGGAATTGATCGTCTATTGACATCTGGATTGAAGAATAAAGCAGAGAATGGAGTTGAGCTGCTTAAAAAATTGGTCGAATATGCTAACGGAAAAATTGTTATTATGCCCGGTGCCGGGGTAGACAGTCATAATATCGAAATGATCTTAAAGATAACTGGAGCGACTGCAATACATAGCTCCGCAAAAGAGACGGTCTCTTCAGAAATGTCTTATGATAGAATGGAGGTGGCAGGGATGAATGAACCTATATACATGACATCAAAAGAAAAAGTCCACCAATTGGTAGACATCCTTAAAAAACAATAGCGTTGTAATTTACAACGCTATTGTTCTTAATATTTTTTTAACCTATTTAGCTTCTGAAACTAATTGGTTTAAGATAGCATCGTTTTTAACGATTTGATTTGATTTCTTCATTTTAGATCTTGAACCAAGTTCAACATTACTACCTAAACTTAAGAACTGAACTTCAACACGTGAAGTAGTTTTATTTCTTCTATCTTTTCTTTTTAAACGTGTAACTCCCATTTTGATAAATTTTTTTATTGTTCAATAAAACGAGGTCGGAAGCGGATTCGAACCGCTGTAGGAGGTTTTGCAGACCTCAGCCTAGCCACTCGGCCATCCGACCCTATTTGTTCCCCTAGGGGAATGCAAAAGTAAAATTAATATTTGGATTAAAAAAGACTCTTGTGCAATTATTTTTTAAATAAATCATTATCAAGCTGTTTTGTTTGAAAATTATTTTGTGTTATTTACTATTTTAATAATGCTGCTGCCGATAAATAAATACTTGTCTATTTTTTAATACAGTTAATATGATGGTTCCTGTTTGATTATCGTATTGTAAATGAAGCTTTTAATGGTTTGGCTTGTAACTTGCAATACCCATCACAACACTAATAATATAATAGAGCGATGAAAAAAATATTACTAACATTAGGCGCAGCATTTTTATTAACTGCTGGAGCTTATGCACAAGGAGGATTAGGATATGGTATTAAAGCAGGGGTCAATATTCCTTCTTATAGTTATGGAGGAAGTGATCTTTCGGACACCAAATCAGCTGTAAATTTTCATGTTACCGGTTATTTAGATGCGCCTATAACCAGTAACTTCTATATTCAGCCTGGAGTTTCCTTACAGGGTAAAGGAGCAAAATTTGCAGATTATAAACCGAGTGCTAACAGTACGTATGAGGTAAAAGAGAATACTATGTGGTTAGAGGTACCTGTTAACTTTGTGTTGAAATTTCCAACAGCTGGTGAAGGTAAATTTTTCGTTGGTGCAGGTCCATATGTAGCTTTTGGTTTAAGTGGAAAAGATAAATACGAATTAAAGAATGGAGATGCTTCTACTTCAGTAACTAATGAATTTAAATTCGGAAAGGATGAAAGATTAAAAGGCACTGATTTTGGTGTTAACTTTTTAGCTGGGTATCAATTAGGAAGTGGAATATCGATTAATGCTGGTTATGGTTTGGGTCTAACAAACATTGCTGGATCTAAGTTCTTCGGAAAAGGAGATGTTAAAAACCGTGTGTGGTCAGTAGGTATTGGCTTTGGAATATAATATCAAATTCACAAGATTATATCAAATGATTTTAAATTAAACCCTTGCTTTTTAGCAAGGGTTTTTTATTTTCCTTTAAAACTTTAATTTAGTAAGGTTGTTTGAGATTTATAAATATATGATACTATGACAAAGTTTTTAGGCCTACCGTTTTACTTAAAATTAGCTTGTACATTAATTTCTATTTTAGTTTTAGGTTATCTTGCGAAAATAGGGGATACAATTCTAGTTCCATTTATATTGGGTTTACTTTTAGCTTTACTGCTTGTTCCAGTCAGTAATTTTTTTGAAAACAAGTTGAAATTCCCGCGCACAATTGCAGGCATTGTGACCGTTTTACTTTTCTTTGGTCTAGTTGGTTTTGGATTCTATATGCTGGCGTCGCAATTATCAATGATTAAAGATGATTGGCCTGCTTTTAAAGAACAAATTTTAGTTGGTTTTCATAACGTACAAGTTTGGGTTACAGATCGTTTTGGTGTGAGGCATAGTGAACAAATGGATATCATTAATAAAACAGCTACAAAATCACTCGATAGTGGAACGTTATTATTAGGAACCGCATTATTGTCATTATCTTCTCTTTTTATACTTCTAGTGTTTACATTTCTGTATACTTTTTTTTTATTGATCTACCGCAGTCATATTGTTAAATTTCTCCTGATGATCAATCATCAGGATCATCAGGATATTGTTTTGGATGTTGTGGGACAGATACAATATGTGGTGAAAAAATATTTAATTGGATTACTCTTGCAGATGCTGATTGTATCTACCTTAGTATTTGCAGCATTGAGTATAATAGGAGTAAAATACAGTCTGTTGTTGGCCATTATTACAGGTGTATTTAACGTGTTGCCCTATATTGGGATCTTTACCTCGATCTTAATTATTGCATTACTTACTTTTGCTACTACCTCATTTACCCATGTGCTCATCGTGATCGGTGCACTTATTATTATACATCTTATCGATAGCAATTTTATTGTACCTAAAGTCGTTGGATCTAAAGTAAAAGTAAATTCTTTGTTTGCCATGATGGCGATTATTGTGGGAGAAATGATATGGGGTATTTCTGGAATGTTTCTAGCTATACCTATCCTGGCGATCTGTAAGATCGTGATGGATCGGGTCAAAGAATTAAAACCTTGGGGATTTTTGCTTGGAGAAGAGGATACTAAGCCTGATAAAGATATGAATAAAGTTAAAACAATAAGTCTTAAAAAGAATCAATAAGTAGAATGTTAATACTTATTTGGTATCAATAGATTTTGAAGATTATAAACAATTTAGGTTTCGCTACTGTTGTTGCTCATTAGGTATTTAAAGCTTACTTAGCGATTTATTTAATGATTAGGGTAGAAGCCTGCTTTTATATAATTATTTCAATATAGCGGCTAAGATGAGTTAAAAAGCATATGTAAGTAGTGACCTGTCATAAAAAAGGCTTCTAATTTAACATTAGAAGCCTTTCTTGTTTTTTAATCAGTGCAATTCTATCACACTTTGATTTCTACTTCAACACCTGAAGGTAATTCAAGTTTCATCAATGCATCAACAGTTTTAGAGTTAGATGAATAAATATCTAACAATCTCTTGTATGAACATAATTGGAACTGCTCACGCGCTTTTTTGTTAACGTGTGGAGAACGTAAAACTGTATAGATTTTTTTCTCAGTAGGTAATGGAATAGGACCACTAACAACTGCACCTGTAGGCTTTACTGTTTTTACGATTTTCTCAGCTGATTTGTCAACTAAATTGTAATCGTATGATTTCAATTTGATTCTGATTCTTTGGCTCATTCTTATTTTTGTTTAAATTGATCTCCCGTTAGAGCTATTATCAACAGGAGATCGGTTTGCTTTATATTAGAAAGGATTATTCTCCTTTTAATTTACCTTTTGCTTTTGCAACAACTTCGTCAGTTACGTTACGTGGAGCTTCTTCAAAGTGATCAAATTCCATAGTAGAAGTTGCACGACCTGAAGTGATCGTACGTAATTGTGTTACGTAACCAAACATTTCTGAAAGTGGAACTAATGCTTTAATTACTTGAGCACCATTACGGCTATCTAAACCTTGCATCAAACCACGACGACGGTTTAAATCTCCCATTACATCACCCATGTTTTCTTCTGGTGTTAAAACCTCTATTTTCATAATTGGTTCCATTAACACTGGAGAACATTTTGGTAATGCTTCACGGTATGCTGAACGAGCAGCTAATTCGAAAGATAATGAATCTGAATCGACAGCGTGGAATGAACCATCAATCAAACGAACTTTCATTCCTGATAATGGGAATCCTGCTAATACACCATTTTTCATTGATGTTTCAAATCCTTTTTGAACTGAAGGGATAAACTCTTTTGGAATTTTACCACCCACGATTTCATTCACGAATTGAAGAGGTGATTTAGTTAAATCGTAATCTTCGTCTGCTGGAGAAATAACAACTTTGATGTCCGCAAATTTACCACGACCACCTGATTGTTTTTTGAATACTTCACGGTGCTCTGTAGTACCCGTGATAGATTCTTTATAAGATACTTGAGGAGCTCCTTGGTTCACCTCAACTTTGAATTCACGTTTCAAACGGTCGATCAAGATCTCTAAGTGAAGCTCACCCATACCAGAGATAACTGTTTGACCTGTTTCTTCGTCAGTTTTTACTACGAACGTAGGATCTTCTTCAGCTAATTTACCAAGACCAATACCTAATCTATCAATGTCAGCTTGAGTTTTTGGCTCAATAGCTAAACCGATAACTGGCTCAGGGAAATTCATTGATTCTAATACGATAGGGTGTTTTTCATCACATAAAGTATCACCAGTTTTGATGTCTTTGAAACCAACGACAGCACCGATATCACCAGCCTCGATGAAAGGGATAGGGTTTTGTTTATTCGCGTGCATTTGAAAGATACGAGAGATACGCTCTTTGTTTCCTGAACGTGTGTTCAATACATAAGAACCTGCATCTAATTTACCTGAATAAGCACGGATGAAACACAAACGACCTACGAAAGGGTCAGTTGCAATTTTGAAACCTAATGCTGCGAAAGGCTCGTTCACATCTGGTTTACGTAGTAATTCTGCACCTGTATCAGGATGAGTACCTTTAACACCTTCTGAATCCATTGGAGAAGGCAATAATTCCATTACTAAATCCAACATAGTTTGAACACCTTTGTTTTTGAAAGATGAACCACAAACCATAGGAACGATAGAGTTATCCAATACTGCTGCACGTAAAGCATTTAAAATTTCACGCTCAGTTAATGAATTAGGGTCTTCGAAGAATTTCTCCATCAAAGATTCATCATAACCAGCAACAGCTTCTAATAAACGCTCACGGTATTCAGCAACCTCTTCCAACATATCTTCTGGAATAGGAACCTCTGTAAAAGTCATACCTTTATCATGCTCATTCCAAACGATACCACGGTTGTTAATTAAATCAACAACACCAGTGAAAGTATCTTCAGAACCAATAGGAAGTTGTAAAGCTACTGCTTCAGAACCTAACATTGATTTTACTTGACCAACAACTTTTAAGAAGTCAGCACCTGAACGGTCCATTTTGTTTACGAAACCAATACGTGGAACAGCGTAGTTATCCGCTAATCTCCAGTTAGTCTCTGATTGAGGCTCAACACCATCAACTGCAGAGAATAAGAATACTAATCCGTCTAATACACGTAACGAACGGTTTACCTCAACCGTGAAATCTACGTGACCTGGAGTATCGATAACGTTTACTTGGTATTTGTTACCACGGTACTGCCAGAAAACTGTAGTAGCAGCAGAAGTAATCGTGATACCACGCTCAGCTTCTTGCTCCATCCAGTCCATTGTCGAAGCACCTTCGTGTACTTCTCCAAGTTTATGGTTAACACCTGAGTAGTAAAGAATACGCTCAGTTGTAGTTGTTTTACCAGCATCGATGTGAGCAGCGATACCAATATTTCTAGTGAATTTTAAATCTCTTGCCATAATATTTTTAAGCATTAGCCCAGATAAGGCCGTATGTTTTTTTGTCTAAATAAGTACACCGATCCTGATAAAAGAATAAACGTTTACCTAAGATCGGTGTAATCATATTTGTGTGTGTAAGTTCAAAACTAGAATCTGAAGTGTGAGAACGCTTTGTTAGCTTCAGCCATTTTGTGCGTATCTTCTTTCTTCTTAACAGCAGCACCTTCACCTTTAGAAGCTGAAATGATTTCTCCTGCTAATTTTTCGAACATTGTTTTTTCACCACGTTTACGTGAATATGAAATTAACCATTTCATACCCAAAGCAATTTTGCGTTCAGGACGAACTTCCATAGGAACTTGGAAGTTAGCACCACCAACACGACGAGATTTAACCTCTACAGCTGGCATAACGTTGTTTAAAGCTTTTTTCCAAGCTTCTAAACCGCTTTCGCTAGTTTTTTGCTCTACTAATTCAATCGCGTTGTAAAAAATATCATATGCTGTAGATTTTTTACCATCATACATCATATTGTTTACAAAACGAGTTACCTGAGTGTCGTTAAACTTTGGATCAGGTAAAATGATTCTCTTTTTTGGTTTTGATTTTCTCATTTTTCTTTCCTCCGTTTAATTATTTCTTTTTACCTTTTGCTGGCGCAGCCGCTGCTTGTCCTGGTTTAGGACGTTTAGTTCCGTATTTAGAACGACGTTGGTTACGACCTGCTACACCTGAAGTATCTAATGCACCGCGGATAATGTGGTAACGTACACCTGGTAAATCTTTAACACGACCACCACGAATCAAAACGATTGAGTGCTCTTGTAAATTGTGACCTTCTCCAGGGATGTAAGCGTTGACCTCTTTACCGTTTGTTAAACGTACACGAGCTACTTTACGCATTGCTGAGTTTGGTTTTTTAGGGGTAGTAGTATATACACGTGTACATACACCTCTTCGCTGTGGACATGAGTCCAACGCTGGTGACTTACTCTTGTCAACCAGAGCTACTCTACCTTTTCTAACTAATTGTTGAATAGTAGGCATTTACCTGATTTTGTTATTTAATTTAATTCTTAAATTATTATAAGTTCGCAAAGATAACGATTTTATTGTTAAATCGTAGCACCTCGCCAATTAGTTTTCCACATTTTGCTTGAATATCTTTGACTTAGCTTTTAGATCAACTTGTTTTTAAGTAAATAAGCAACAATCTGATCCGCTCCATATTTTGACAAATGGTCGTCATCATGCATATACGGGTCTTGACCGTTATATTTATTTACTTCAGGTAGATTATAAACATCTATATAAATATCTTTAGAAATAAAAGTTTGAAGATAATTATTGACATGGGCAGACTTCGGATCAAGATAGTTCGCTTCTTTTACCGCGCTATTTTTAGTTTGTAACGCCAATATATTGGGGAAAATGATAGAATAGCTAGGTGTTTGTCCGATCATTTTCAGTACAATATTCTTTTCTTTAAAATATTGTATTACTTTTTGAAGTTTGAACTTTAAAGTTTCATCTGGATATTGTTGTGAACCCCAAAAACCAACAAGGATAACCTCGTCTATATGCGCTGCATTTTGAGGGATAAATTTCTGATACATATAGTCTATGAGTTCACAAGATGCTTTAGGCCCCTTTGTATCTAATAACGGATAGGTTGTAGATACTGTTGCTTGCAACAGATTGATATCTTGTTTTGCGAGTTGCTCTTTTAAACTTTGTGCAAAAACGCCAGCGTGACTATCACCCAATAAAAGTATATTTTTTTTATTAGGGGCAATGTTAGCGCAGATGTCAAAATTATATTGACTGAATGTATTGTCTATATCCAGATGGCAGATTCCCTTTCTAAACTGAAATGGAAGATGTTGTTTTCTATAATTTGTATTGTAATTAGTGAGGTGTTCAATCTCCTTATTAATTTTCAATTGATCATATGGGAATAGCATCATGACTGCGGCTGCTATAGTAATTCCTACCGCTGAAGCTAAAGTGAAACGTACTTGATTGAATTTTTTATTAGACTCAATGGTGTAAAATGAGATGCACGCACAAATAAAGGAAAGAGTAAGGATGGTAATAATAGTGTAAGACTGATTTAGTCCCAAATAGATCGTAAATACATAGATTGGCCAATGCCATAAATATAGCGAATACGATATCTTGCCGATCCATTGAAGTGGTTTGAAAGATAGTGCTTTAAAGTCATATTGTACAAGGAGGATGATAAATGTAGCCACTACCGGAATAAGAGTGTAATAAGACGGCCAACTGATATCGTCCTCTTTGAGTAAAATAATGCATCCTATTAGGGTACTATATCCAAAGAACGCAAATAATTTTCTCCACAATTTTGGTATTTTTTTGGGGATATCTGCCCCCCATAGGCATGCAAGTCCACCAAATAGCATTTCCCATGCGCGTGTTGGGAACATATAAAAGCTGAATGATTGATCTCTATGATTAAAATAAAGGTTCAGACCGAACGAAAGGATGATCAAGCTTATAAATAAATAAATGAACTGCCTTTTGTTTGTCAGATAGTAATTTCGAAATGGATAGAGGAGTACGGGATATAGTAGATAAAATTGCCATTCGACAGATAAAGACCATGTATGCAATAATATGTTGTTTTGCGAAGCGAGATCAAAATAGCCACTATGGATGTAGTAATCTATATTAGAAATAAAAAGAATACTGAAAAAGGAATTGTTTCCAAGTTGTTGTAAATCGTTGGGTAAGAGAATTAAATTGCCAATTATCGCTAGACCAATAATTAGAAAAAGAAGGGCAGGGATGATGCGTACAATCCGCTTGATATAAAACTGCCGGAAAGAAAATATGTGGTCTTCAAATCCTTTAAGAATAATATGCGTCATTAAATATCCCGAGATGACAAAGAAGATATCTACTCCACTGAATCCACCATCAAAATAGGGGATTTTGAAATGAAAAAAAAGTACCGCTAATACAGCTAATGCACGTAGTGCTCCAATATCATTTCTAAATTTCATTATTAAATATGACCTGTTGTAAGCTGCAAATCTGAGCAAAATAATTTAGTTCACCTACTAATTTTTTTCATCTATTATCGAATCAGTATTGAAAAATCTAAGTAAGCATCTATAGTAAGATTTTTTTCAATGAATTGTCAATTTTTATAATATAGCTGAGAAAAGATGATTTTTTCTAACTAAATTTAAACATCTGTCAAAAAAGAGTAAATAGGAGGAGTTTTTTATCAAGTAAAATAGCTGTGTTATGAATTATTTAGAAGATGTTCAAAAATTGTTTTTGTACTATAAACATTTAGTTGATAGCACTATAAACCAATTAACTGATAATCAGTTGTTTTGGCAGTATAATCAAGAGAGTAATAGTGTCGCGATATTGATTCAGCATATATCAGGGAATATGAAATCACGATTTACAGATTTTCTAACTTCGGATGGTGAAAAAGAATGGCGTAACCGAGATGCTGAGTTTGAGTTGGCTGATCAGGATAAAATGAGACTGTTGCAAGAATGGGAGGAAGCTTGGAAAAACTTATTTGTCACGTTGAAAAATTTGCAGTTTGAAGACTTGGGTAAGACAATTTATATTCGAAATCAAGGCCATACTGTTGTAGAGGCTATTAATAGGCAACTGTCACACTATCCCTATCATGTTGGACAGATTGTTATGTTAGGGAAGATGATGAAAGGGAATGATTGGCGCTCTCTATCTATCCCAAGAGGAGAGTCTGATGTATATAACTCGGTTAGATTCATACAATCAAAACGAACAGAACATTTTACAGATGAAATATTGCGCCATTTAGATGGTTAGTTAGTTAGTTAGTTAGTTAGTTAGTTAGTTAGTTAGTTAGTTGAAAAATGCCCCCAAAAAGAGTAAGAAACTCAATTTGGAGGCTGTAGTTGTTATTGTTTCAGGATTTGATTAACTGATTAAAGTAAAGTCAATTTGACGTTTGTCAAGATCAACTTTTTTAACTTTGATCTGTACTTCATCACCTAATTGATATTTCTTTTTCTTTCTTTGACCAATAATCGCAAAATTCTTTTCATCTAAGACATAAAAATCATCGTTAATATCTCGTAATCTAACCATACCTTCGCATTTATTCGTTTCGATTTCGACATACATTCCCCATTCAGTTACGCCAGATATAATTCCTGTATATTCAGTTCCAATTTGTTCTTGTAAAAATTCAGCTTGTTTATATTTAATCGAAGCACGTTCGGCTTCAGCAGCTTTCTTCTCCATCTGTGAAGCGTGCTCACACATTTTTTCATAATGGTCTACATTGATTTTATTACCACCATCTAAGTAATGTGCCAATAATCGGTGGACCATTACATCAGGATATCGACGGATGGGGGAAGTGAAGTGCGTGTAATAATCAAAAGCAAGTCCATAATGACTTGTTCCTTTTGTCGTGTAGATCGCTTTTGCCATTGATCTTATTGCAAGAGAGGTAAGCATGTTTTGCTCCTTGCTACCTTCAATTTTTGTCATTAGCGCATTTAATGATTTCGCGGTCTCTTTATCTGATTTTATAGTTAGCTTATGTCCAAATCGAGATGCAAATTGAGAAAATGTTGCTAGTGTCTCTGGATTGGGTACATCATGAAAACGATATACAAATGGTAATTTATTTTTACCCTTACCTTGTTTACCAATATATTCTGCTACTTTTCTATTCGCAAGAAGCATGAAATCTTCAATAAGTTTATGTGCATCTTTTCTCACCTTGGTGTAGACTCCCGTTGGCTTACCATTTTCATCCAAAGTGAACTTTACTTCTTCGCTTTCAAACGCAATTGCGCCATTTTTAAATTTGCGTTCTCGCAGAATATAGGCTAACTCATTTAATTTTAGTATTTCTGCAGTAAAATCTCCTGATTTTGTTTCAATGACCTCTTGGGCTTCTTCATAAGAAAATCTCCGGTCGGAGTGAATGATAGTTCTTCCAAACCATTGGTTTACAATATTGGCTTTCTCATCGAGCTCAAAGACTGCAGAGAAACATAGTTTATCTTCATGTGGACGAAGTGAACAAACTCCATTGGAAAGTCTTTCAGGAAGCATTGGAATCACCCGATCAACTAGATATACTGAGGTCCCTCTTTCGTAGGCCTCTTTATCTAGTTCAGTGTCTGGGATGACAAAATGTGAGACGTCGGCGATGTGTACACCAATTTCATAATTGCCATTCTCAAGTTCTTGAAAAGATATCGCATCATCAAAGTCTTTTGCATCAACAGGATCAATGGTAAAAGTAGTAATATTTCTAAAATCTCTTCTTCTGGCAATCTCTTCTTTGGAATAGCTATCAGGCAGTGCATTTGCCTCTTCTTCGACTTTTGTCGGAAATTTTAAAGGAAATCCATAGTCGGCCAAGATGGCATTCATCTCCGTATTATTTTCTCCTTTTTTACCAAGAATTGTCTTTACTTTTCCAATAGGATTTTTTGCCCCTTGTGGCCAATCAATAATAGAGACGACTACCTTTTCACCATCTTTTGCACCTTCAAGGTTATCCAATGGAATGAAGATATCATGTAACATTTTGCGATCATCAGCAATGAAAAATGCGAAGTTCTGAGAAAGGTTGATGATACCGGTAAAATCTGTTTTTGCACGTTGGATGATTTCTACGACTTCACCTTCTTTTTTACGTCCTCTACTTTTTTCAAAAGTGTGCACTTTAACGATGTCTCCATGAAGAGCTTGTCGTAATTTTCTCGGCGCTACAAAGATGTCATTTTCGAATTCATCTTCAGGTATAATATAAGCAGATCCTTCGGCAGTCATATCAACTTTCCCAGTTACGTAAACTTTGAGTTGACGTAGCTTAAATTTTCCCTTTTCAACCTCTAAAAATGGACTATTTTTTGGGTGCTCAGTCAGGATATTGGCGATGGCTATTTTGGAATCGGAATCGTGAACATTCAATTTTGATGCGACTTGTTTATAGTTGAGGGGTTTGTTGTTTGACTTCTCAAAGATGTCGATGATGAGCTGTGTCAAAACCTCTTGGTATGGGTTTTCTTTTTTTGTCGTCATACGTGTTTTTTTTACTTTTTATTATGTTTTGAATAGGGGAGAGCCATGTAGTTGATCTTGAAATTTGTGATCATAAATTATTGCTGTTTTGTATCCCTGTATCACTTACAATATACACATATTAATCTGAAAAATGAGGCAATAGTATTTTGTTTGTTTCATGTTTTCTTTTGAGTATATTTTTAATTTGCTTTAGCTTTGTTATACTGTTGATAAATAGGTGTTTATATTTGTTTTTGCTTAATTATTCTGATGAAGAAATTTTTCGGACGTTTGTATTTATATTTTAAGCTGATCTTTTTATATTTTGCTAAAATATAAGTTGTAAAAAAATTATTTAATGGAGTTTTTTAATAACCTTTTAATGAGTGGGTTATTTTTTTAATTGCTAAATTTTAGCATTTAAATATATTAAATAATTAGCTTTGATCATTGCTATAAATTAGAGGAAAATGATATTTCCATAAAGAAAGTAAAACCAGCAAATACCATCGATTTGGAAGCAGTATCGTGTTTAGTTTTCCGTGCAATGATCACAGAGCCCAAGTGCATTTATAGCTACTGTTTCTAGTTTGTAACCTTGTGGAAGATTAAATTTTGGAAGATTGATTTCTTCCATACAATAGACAGAATTACACCGCCTGCAGATGAAATGAACATGTTGATCGTGGTGATTATGTTCGGAACAATTTGTGGAACAAAGGGCATAAGTTGCCGTTCCATTGAGATCAAAAATTTTATGCAATATACCCTTCTCTTCAAAAGAAGCTAGTACACGGTATAGCGTAACCCGATCAATTTCTTTACCAATTAATTTTTCCAATTCTGGTTGTGAAATTGCTGATTTCTTAGTCGATATTGTTTCTAAAGTTCGGAGTCTAGGTTGCGTTACTTTTAAATGATATTGCTTTAGCAAAGCTGTAAAATCGACAGGCTCAAGTACTGCTTTTTCATGTTGTTGATCTTTACTCATAATACAAAAATACATCATTATTCCTATATAAAAAAACGGTCAAAAAACAAGTTTATGTTACTTGCTTTTTGACCGTTTTATAAAAATGCTTTATCTCAAATTATTTACCCGCAGCTTTGGCGTGATCAGCTAAGAAAGTAGCAAGACCGCTATCTGTTAAAGGGTGTTTCAATAAAGCAGTGATAGCTGATAATGGGCCAGTCATAACATCAGCTCCAATTTTAGCACAACCTAAAATATGTGCACTATTACGTACTGATGCTGCTAAGATTTGTGTAGGGAAACTATAATTATCGTAGATCAAACGGATCTCTTCAATAAGCCCTAGGCCATCTGTCGAAATGTCATCTAAACGTCCGATGAAAGGTGAAACATAAGTTGCTCCAGCTTTTGCAGCTAGTAATGCTTGACCAGCAGAGAAAACCAAAGTACAATTTGTTTTGATTCCTTTTTTACTGAAATATTTAATTGCTTTAATACCATCTTTGATCATTGGAACTTTAACAACAATCTTGTCATCTAGTTTTGCAAGCGCCTCTCCTTCTTTGATCATTTCTTCGTAATTTGTAGAAATTACCTCTGCACTTACATCCCCATCTACGATAGCACATATGGCTTTGTAATGATTGATTACATTTTCGTCACCACTAATTCCTTCTTTGGCCATTAAACTTGGGTTTGTTGTTACCCCATCTAATACACCTAAATCTTGTGCTTCTTTGATTTGCTCTAAGTTTGCTGTGTCAATAAAAAATTTCATCTCGTATTGAATTGATTGTTAATTGTTTGGTTTATTTACCTTTAAGGGGCAAAGTTATCGATTAAAATTCACTAATCTTGTGCTGAATTGAAATTACTGCACAAATATTGCTTAATATGAACTGTTCATAATAGCTTACCATTTTCATTTACTTCTATTACATGTTGATATGCAGATATTTCGTTCTCTTGAATACCCGAATTTTCGATTACATATAATCGGTCAAGCGATTTCATTGATGGGGACGTGGATGCAGCGTGTTGCCATTAGTTGGTTGGTATATAAATTAACGGACTCGGTATTTTGGCTAGGTTTTGTTTCATTTATATCGTTGCTTCCTTCTTTAGTATTATCACCTTTTATAGGAAGCTTTGTCGATAAGCACAAGAAATATAGGCTTGTGTTTATGACTCAGATAGGTTTGATGATCCAAGCAGGGATTCTCACATTATTGGTATATCTAAAAATGGAAACGGTTTTATGGCTATCTATTTTGGGATTTGCACAGGGGGTAATCAATGCATTTGATGTATTAGGCAGACAATCACTGATGGTACATCTAGTTGATAATAGAAAAGATTTACCTAATGCTATCGCACTTAACTCTTCTATATTCAATGCTGCGCGTATGGTCGGTCCAGCTATAGGAGGGATCCTTTTGAGCACTTATGGAGAAATGATGTGTTTTAGCAGCAATTTTTTGAGTTTTATACCTGTTCTGATTACGCTATGGATGATGAATGTGACTGAAAATACTGCTAGTTTAAGTAAAGGAAGCAATTGGCAAGGATTAGTTGAGGGTTTTTTCTATTTGAAGCGATCTCCACATATTTTTTCGCTCATCATTGTCATGACTTTTTCAAGTCTATTGGTCATTCCGTATACCTCGTTGCTGCCTGCTGTAGCCAAGGAGATGTTCCATGGTGATGCAGGTACCTTTTCCTGGTTTGAAAGCGCTGCAGGTCTTGGCGCAATGATTGGCGCGATTAATATGGCCAGATTGAAGTCGGGTACAAATATGCGCTATCAAGTAATGGGTGCAGCCTTATTAATGGGTGCGGCTTTATTCTTATTAGGTCATTCCTCTGTGTTGGTTTTGGCTTTAGTCTATACAGCAGTCGTTTCTTTTGCTATGATGATGCAGAACTCTAGTATCAACACTTATATACAGACGCATGCGATGCCCATGTACCGCGCTCGAGCAATATCATATTATGTGATGGCGTTCCAAGGTGTTTTTCCAATAGGAAGTTTACTAATAGGAGCATTAGCAAGCTATTTTGGGTTGCGAAGTGTTTTATATTTTATGGGCGGAGCAGGAATACTGATTGCTATCGCTTACTATTTGTATTTAAGGATGCATATCCATAAAAGACTATTTAAGTTTTAACCTTCTTTTAAGCAGTTTGAGCGTCTTCTTTTTATAATCAATCACAGCACCATAACGAGCTAAAATGTCTCCTCCTAACACTCCAATTACAGGTTGTAAATTCATCTGTTCATAGGCATAGTTGATTGAGCTCAGGTCTAGTACAGCAGCTTTGTAGTTTTTGATGGTCCAGTCCTGCATACTAAGATGCGGTATATGGATCAAAAAACTTTGCATGGTATTAGTGCCCAATCCAGATGAAAGTGTATCTGTACTTTCCAATTGAAATTGATCCGAATGTATAGTTTCCAATTGATTTTTATCAAATACAGTCTTTGACGCTCCAGTATCCAGGACCATAAGATGAGCAGTATTGAATAATGTAACTTCAACTAGGATATGAGTACCTTGTTCTTGTAATTGTAAAAGCCTTAGTGGGATAATTGCCATACTTCAAACATAGAAAAAATATATGCTTACCGAAAGGATAAATTATATTTTTAACATAATTATTATACCTGATCTAAGGTTCGCCTAAGTGCGGTTGGGTTATTCAGGTTTTTAAATTGAGTCGGTGTAAGACCTGTATTTTTTTTAAATTGGTTGCTGAGATAAGCAGTACTCGAATAATTGAGTTTTTCCGCGATCTCCGCCAAAGTTAGTTCATCATAAATTAACAACTCTTTGATGTATTCTATCTTTTGAAAAATAGCATATTTTTCAATACTCGTTCCGCTTACAGATGAAAATAATGCACTCAGAGTACTATATTCCAGAAATAGGTTATCACATAATATCTCTGAAAGGTTTCTATTTAAATATTGGTATGGCTGACGCGTGTAATCGATGATCACTAGTTTTATTTTCTCAATAACACGCGTGTTTTTATCATCTATCAATTCAAATCCAATAGCATGCAAGCTTTCTTGTATATGTTCGCGTTGTGCGGGTTTCAAGGTTCCTTCTAAGGTAACGACACCTAATTGAAGATCACTATAAGGGATATGCAACTCTTTAAATATATTTTCTACAGCCATCTTGCATCTATTGCAGACCATATTTTTAATAAAGAGTTGCATATAATTTTTTATAAAACGTTAATTTCTTTTAATACATTATTCATGTTGCGGACCGCCTCAGCACTTTTATGTAATTTTTGCTTTTCCTCTTCCGACAAGTTCAAAGGTACGATTTTATCCCAACCATTTTTATTAATGATAACAGGGACACCTAAAGTGATATCTGATAGTCCAAATTCTCCATCTAAAAATACACTAGCTGTGAAGAGTTTATTTTGATCACGAACAATACTCTCGACGACAGCTGCAGTTGCTGCTCCTGGAGCATACCAAGCCGATGTACCAATTAAAGCTGTCAATGTAGCACCTCCCACCATTGTTTTTTGTACGATTTCATCTTGCTCGTCTTCGTTCAAAAAATCACTTACAGGAATACTGTTCCAAGTAGCATGTTTGATCAGCGGAATCATTGTAGTATCGCCATGACCACCTATAACAATTGCATTAAGGTCCCCTGCAGAAGCATTTAATTTATCACTTAATTGATATTTGAATCGAGCAGAATCCAGTGTTCCGCCCATACCGATAATTCTATTCTTAGGCAGGCCAGAACTTTGTAGGGCAAGATAAGTCATTGTATCCATAGGATTAGAAACGATCACAATAATGATATCTGGTGAATGTTTAACCAAATTATCGACCACCGTTTTAACAATGTTAGCATTCGTACCAATTAACTCTTCTCTAGTCATTCCAGGTTTTCTAGGAATTCCAGATGTAATAACCGCCACTGTCGAACCAGCTGTAGCACTGTAGTCATTGGTAACGCCTTTAATTTTAGAATCAAAACCTAATAAGGCAGCAGTCTGTGACATATCTTGTGCTTTACCTTCTGCAAAACCCTCTTTAATATCTAAAAGTATGATTTCTTCAGCAACTTCTCTTCTCATTAAATTATCTGCAGTGGTCGCTCCAACTGCTCCTGCACCAACTATTGTAACTTTCATAAGCTTGTTAATTTTGGTCCTTAGACATTAATTTTTCTTTGAATTTACTCATTAAATGGTAGGAATACAATTAAGTTTCATAAAAAGTAATTCTAAATAAAAAGGGAGAACGAAAGTTTCTCCCTTTTTATTTAGAATGGATAGCCAATCGCTAAATTGAACATTAAATTGTTCTTGCGCCACTGACTACTTCCCAAATCGATATCTTTAAATACCCATCGATCTCCTTTTTCTAAGTAGGGGACACGGAATGGAATTGCAAAATCTGTTCTTAAAATTAAAAAAGTAAAGTCAAATCTTAAACCTAGTCCACCGCCAACAGCCAATTCTGTTAGAAAATCCTTACTAAACTTCGCCCCTGGTTTTTCATCATCCGTATTTTGCAACCACACATTACCGGCGTCAATAAATGCCGCCCAGTGTACAAATCCTGCAAGTTTAGCACGATATTCAGTGTTGAGTTCCAATTTAATATCACCCGTTTGATCCGCATAAAATTTGTCCGTACCAATATTCTGAGGTTTCAACGTTCCAGGACCGATTGCACGTGCTGCAAATGCTCGGATGCTATTAGGACCACCCACATAATATTGTTTTAAATAAGGCAGTGCACGTGAGTTTCCATAGGAATAACTTAAACCCACACTAACGCGAGAAGCCAATTGCGAATTTTCACTCAATTTGAGATAGTGTCTACCATCACCACTTATTTTAATATATTGAGAAAAGTAAGCGTTAAATAATTTAAAAGTCTTCCCTTCGTTATAATTAGCACCCTTGAGCAATCCCAAAACGTTACCTGATAAATCCAAATTTCCTTTAAAATAAAACGTGTTCTTTAGAGTTTTATTCATCGTGTTGGACAAGGTGAAATTGTAGTTTGGACCAATGGTGAATTGCGGCTCAATAGCATGTCTTAACGTAGGCACAGTATCCAATTGAGCTTTATATTCATCAGACACACGACTAGGTTGTACATAAGTGATTTCTAATAATCCTAGATCATGTTGTTTTTCTTGTGATTCTTGCCAAATATAACCGTAGTCGAGTTTGAGTGATCGTAAAGTATACGCTTTGGTTCTATTCAAGAATTCAAACCCTGTTTTAATATATGTTTTTGGTATGTACCTACGACTCGGATCTATTTTAAAAGGTGACAGGATACGCGGTAGTGTCAAGGTCAGATCAGCTCCATAGCGATAATAGCTCGAATTTAAGCTAACACTTCCGCCCGTCTGTGTTTCATAACCACCAAATACATTGAGACTAAGTAATTCAGCTCCTCTAAAGGCATTGTGCAATTGCCAGTTTACATTAAGCTCCGTACCATTATAAACGGATGCCATTTTACCCAAAAGCTCCACCCGAATTGATTTTTTAGGAAGAGGAGTAAGGTAGTAGTAAACATCTAATCCATTTTTAACATCCTTACTATCTACAAAATTGTTTTTAACAAATTTGAAACTGTTTAAATTGACAAGATGACTGATCGTCTTGTTATGTGCATCACGGTTATAAAGATCCCCTTTTCTGAAGAAAATATGATTCGCAAGAACGGGTTTTCTAAAGGTGTTTTGCCTATCTATAAAATAATACGAACTATCAAATAGTTCCGCATTACGAGGTGCACGCTGATAACCTGTTCCGGCATCTGTATAATTTGGATAGATGTATATATTATTAATTTTCGATGGCGCTTTGGCAATTTCTGGTGTTTCAGGCTTCAGGGTTACATACAAATTTACTTTATTGTTTCCAATGGTGCTATCCACTTGTACCAATAAATAATCAGGACTGAAATAATAGTAACCAATCTTTTTGAGTTCATTGTCTATTCGGTCGCGTTCGTTTAATATATCATCAAGATCATAATGTTTACCCACTATTAAGAGTGATTTTTCACGTGATTGCAATATATCTTGACCAAGCTGGGTGGTGCTATCCACGTCAAATTTGACTGATTTTATTCGGTAGATTAAATTGGTTGTAGCAATATAGTGAATAGTCGCTTCTTTATCTTTAATGGTTGTATCAGATTTAACCTCAGCATTAAAAAAACCGATATTTTCTAGTCGATTCCGAAGTAAGTTCTCATTGTATTCTCGGTTAACATCACTTAACAGAACCGGCTCTTCCCCCATTTTTTTCAATTGTTTCTTTATGAAATTTCTTCCAACTGAATCACCAGCCATATTATTGAAAGCTAGTTTATAACGCCATCCAAATAATGATTTATTAGGTTTTGGCATAAGCACTTGTTCCAAATGTGTCGCTAATATCTTTTTTTGTTCTTTAGGAATAGTATCTGATTCAATATCAACATGACCGTCCACATATAAGGATTCACCTTCTTTTAGATTTTTAGTTGTTGAACAAGAAGCAATGAAGAGCCCCAATAATAAAACAAAAGCTATAAATTGATTACTATTTTTCATTCTTCTCCCTTTCTTCATTTCTGATCACTTTTTGTCCAATTGTGTCTGCTTTCTGATTTGTTGAATCAGTTTTATTGTTTGAATCCGTTTTTTGTATTTTTTGATTTTGATTATTGTAGCGTTCCTTATATTTTTTAGGATCGTTGCGCATAATGCTATCACGTATCACATACCTGACGCTATCACGATAAACAGAATCTGTTTCCATCCGCTCTACATCAAAACGTTTTCTAAAACTTTTGCTGCCAGAATTATATTCGTTAAGCTTCTTAGAATTCATCCAAATTTCTTTGAATTTATTATAGCTCATATTGATGATAAATCCAATACCAGTTTCTACATATTGTCCTTGAAGGGTTACTTGATACTGATTTTTACGATATACCCTTGCAAAATATCTTCCATCAGGAGATAATTGATAGTCCAAACTAATATCTCCAGCAATATTAGCAGCCTGTTCTCCAGGTCTTGAATTACCTTCAACCTCAAAGTTTGAACCAATCGTTATCTTCAATCGATCATTGAATAACATTTTTGAAACCCCAATATTTAAGTCAGTGCGTGTTTCTCCTACTCCGGTGGTGAAATCTTGTTCTGATTGTAAGTCAAAATCTAATTCCACACCTTTTATAAGATCTGATGCCAAGCGATTTAGTTGTGAGGTAAGTAACGAACTAACGCTATTTCGAGCCATGGATTCAACACCACCTCCACCAGATAAACTTTCAAATGGATTGGAAGCCATAAACCGACCTAGCACAATCAAAGAAAAAACTTGCTTATTGATTTCTGAAGGATCTGTACGAAGCTGTGCAAGAGCATTATTGACTTTACTTACAACATCTTGAGAGGCGATTGCATTATTTTCATCCAAATCAATATCAAATCCCAATTTAGGCTCAAAAAGTTGTTCTGTAATCAATAGATTCACATTAAAAGGAACACGTTGTTTGTAAAGATTAGCGTTCTCCGCACCCAGCTGCGTCTGTACGAGTTCTAGGGTAGGAGCTTTTACTTTATACACGGCAGTAATATCCAATCTTGCATCTAAAGGATCACCAGCCCAAGTAATTGTGCTACCTTCTTTAAATAAGAATTCACGTTTCACAGGTCCAAATGAGAAGGAGTAGCTACCTTTTTCAACCGTATATGTTCCTGACATAGTGATTTTATTACTTGCATCAATTCCAGCATTTAATTCTGCCTCACCTTGAATATTTAGGGCGTCTTGAGACCCTTCATCTAAAATGACTTTAAATTTAGCATTTTTATCCGTTTGTAAATTTAATGTAACATCTATACCTGTAAGCTTAGTGGTGGTTAATGAATCTAATTTAGCAAAAACATTAGTCCTTGTCGTATCACTTTTATCCACAAATTCTACCACTCCTTTTCTTTCTACCATTCCAGGCTCATCATTTGGCATAATGAATACAAAATCAGTTTTGTCTTGGACTTTAATATTTCCATCAACAACAGGTTTATCCAGCGTGCCACGTATTCTTAAGTCCGAAGAAACATACATCTTACCAAAAAATAGATCATTATCTTGTCGCGTAGAATTCACGACTTCAAAATTATCTGTTTTAAGATTTAAATTAAAATCATAATCGATGTAGTTTTGAGTTAGAATGGTGCCATTCATAGTACCACTATTTCCTTTCTTATCTTTTATGTTGAAATCCGATAATGTAATGCCTCTATTATTAAAGGCAATTTTTTCGTTATCAATAAAGAATGCCGCATTTAGCATAGCAACATTAAACTCTGCTTTATTAAAGTTCAAATCACCATTGATGGCGGGTTTATCGGTAGTTCCCGAAATTTTTAATTGTCCCTCAACATCTCCCTTTGATTCTTTTAAATAACCAAAACTAAATGCTTGGATGGTTTTCATCTTTAAAGGGGCGATGTTTAGAACAGCATCAAATGTTGCTGCTCCTTTTGGAGGACTTATAAATTCACCGATTAAACTGACGTTATTACCATTTTCAGTGATACTCACATTTGCTGCATATGTATTTTCTTTTTCATTATTTACTTTAATATTGACATTACCAATTGTATCTGTCCCTAAGTAAAATTTATCAATGCCAATGTCAGAAACAAAAACAGGACTGCTTTCCAGACGCGAAATAGTTGCTTGTCCATTAATACCCCCGCCTAAATTCATATCATCTGCAGCGACCATTTTACTGAGAGTTTCAATTCTAAAATTTTTGAAAACGAGATCAATAGGGGAGTTTAGAACACTATCTTGTGATTTAATTTCTAATAATTGTCCGTTGTTTTCAAGGACGAAGTTATGTGCTTGAATACCAGCATTTCCAAATGAAATAACATTTGTACTATCGACATTCCATTTTTCATAGTTTAACATCAGCCCATTTTCAAGTAAGCTAAAGAGAAAGTTTCCACGGTCGACTTTCATATTAGCACCTAAATGATATTGTTCCTTATCTTGTTTATCCTTAATCCAAAGACCAAAATCAAGGTTGTTTTTAATGACCTTACCACTGAAAACAGTATTGATCAATTCAATGTTACTTACTTTAATCTTATTGATAAGAGCTGAATAGTACATTGTGCTGTCAACTGTTGTTAAATCTAGAGATACGCTATTGATATCCGTACCTGCATAAACAATTTTTGGAGCATTGAGTTTAGCTTGGATCAATTTATTCTTACTGTCAAACATACCGTCCAGAGTAATGTCTTTCATCTCAGTAAGATCTGGTAGAAAATCTTTAATAAATTTGGTTCTAGTCAACTGTGCCGAAAATTCGAATCGCTGATCTTCATATTTTGGGAGAACAACTGGTGTACCAGGTTGGTAATAAACATGTGCGATATCCTGGATAGCAGTGCCTAACTCCATTAATTTATATTTACCGACTAAATGGGCATTCAAAAATGCTGATTTCAGCATCAAGAGATTGGAACTAGTGTCCGATTTCGCAATCAGCGATATACTATCAACACTATAGCGATCATTATTATAAGCAATAGAAGAATTGATGATATGTGCTTCCCCATTTAAATAATTTGGATCGGCAGTTTCAAAATTTCCAACCATTTTACCATGATAACGAAAGTCATCATCCATCAATTTTAAATTTTGAAGATTGACACTATCCACCATCAATTCAAAATTAACTTTTGGATATTTTTGACTCATATCGGCCGTAGCATTTAAATTAAATTTGATATTAGGGTCAATACTAGTAATATTTGCTTTAATATCTCCTGAATTGGCATTCATGTTCATGTCGATATTATGATAACGGTATCCAAGTGCATCCAATTGAATGAGTTTGCCATCTACGTTAGCAATGGCTTTCTTAGGATCAAGTCCGTGACCTTTTACATTGGCTTCAAAGGATAATATACCTAATACAGAATCTTGCTTTAAAATCTTTCCGATATCAAAGTCCTTAATAGATACAAAAGCATCATATGTCGTATCACGCTTTGAAATATCAAATTTACCATTGACTTTGGCTGTTCCTTTTTCTGTGACCAATGCCAAGTTGGTATTGAATGATTGCATTCCACCCTTAAATGTTCCCGTTAATCCAATCGCGTTTGGAAGCTCAAGGTTTTTAGGGAAGAGCGATTTCGCAACGAGTTGCTCAATATCTGATCGTCCAGTAGTGAATTTTTTAAGGGTAAGGTCTATGGACATCTTGTCTACATCAGGAAGTCCCTTAATTCGGGCACTGGCAATTACTTTTGTGTTCGATAATGTACTGAAATCTAAGTGTGGGATATTGAGATCATTCAATCTTCCTATAACTTTTCCGTCGATGTTGAACTTTTTATTCATTAATGGATGCATGATCTCCATCGTATCCAGAAAAGGAGCAAAATAATAAATATCGCGCATATCAACGTGACTCTTTTTTATATTGGCATTGACAGTAAGTAATTCTGGTTTCTCTGCTATTGCTTCCAGAGAGGGGTATGATATCTTAATATAATCTTGTAATAATGTTTTGGCAGTTGCTGCATATAGATTTTTGATTTCAGCACCAGTATTGGTATAGATGAAATCACCTTTTAAGCTTTTAATTTCGAAACCAGAGTGATCCTTTGCTGTTAAGGATTTTAAAGATCCACTAATCGAGTCTGCACTGTAAAATAAGTCCGTCATTGCAGTATTAATCGCGGGAACTTTGATGTTAAAATAATCAAATCCCTTCATGCGAGCCTGATTATCATCTTTATACCAAACATTGGTATTGTTGATGTTGATATCAGAAACAGATACAACCCAATTTACTTTACTAGGAGGTGATGACGCAGTATTTTTATCCGATACAGGTAAAGTTTTTTTTGCTATTTTATCAAAAAAAACTTGTGAATCAGATCCTTCCAAACTTATTTTTTTTATATCGACAATTTCCTTATTAAGATCAATATTGTTGATATCAGCATATAGTTTTTGAATCGAAAACTTTGTTCTCAATTTGGATGATTTATCCTCATAGTGAACATTTATGTTTCTCAAATCAGCGATGTTAATACCAATATCAGGTAAAAGAGAAGTCGCAATAGTTGTGGGATCTGTAATTCCAAAATCCTCAACACTGGGGCCGTCTCCTTCTTCTGTAGGATTCCATTGTGTTATGATAGCACCCAGACCATCAATATTAATTTTTGGCATGTCAAATGCCATATTTTTCGTTAGGTCAAATTTCTTGATGCGTGTATCAAAATGTTTTAAATAGACATCGGCATTTGTACCAATGACATCATCTGCATAAACGATATGAAAACGGTCAAATATGACTTTATCCATGTTAAACACCATTGCTGAAGTAGTATCGGATTTTGTTTTGGACGGTTCAGGGCTAGCAAATGCTTTAATTATGTAATCAAAGTTGAAACTGCTATCAGGCATAGATCTATGAATTTTTGCTGTTATACCTGTGGCCTCCAATTGTTGAATCTCGACTGTGCTTTTAAGCAATTTTATCATATTGATCTCGACCTTTATGGCTTCTCCGGCAACTAAGGTATCCTTAGACTGATCTTCAAGATAAATATTCTCTAAAACAAGTTTTTTAGGAAATTCTATGTTAACACGCCCTATACGGACAGGAGTTCCTATCTTTCCTTCCACATAAGTAGTTACTTTTCCCGCAATATAAGTTTGCACAGAAGGAAGTCGTATTAAAAAAATAATGAGAAGTATGAGTCCTATTACAGATCCAATGATCCATAATAGGGTCTTTAATGCGATACGGCTAAATTTATTCAAAATATATTCTAGTCTTTGTAAACCCCTAAATTTAATATTATAACGTAAAACAAGTAAATATGTTTATACTGTGCTCATTATTTTATAAACTTTTATGGTTGCTTGATATGATAATATCCCCCCTCTAATAGTTGAAGGAGGTCAATTTTGCAATATTAGCGATATCAAACAAAAATAATGCCTTAATTTTACAAAAATAGCATACTATTATCGAGGTTTTAGCAAGATTGATAATTAATTTTTTTCTGTGTATATTCGTTAAAATCAACATTAAACAAATGGAAAGAAAAAAATTTTTAAGTTCATTGGCGATAGCAGGCGTCGGTGGCACTATATTCACATCATGCTTAAATTCTGAAGATAAATTACAAAAAGAAAATACAGGTACAGGTTTTTCTGATGGATTTATTTTTCACAGTGTCTATTTTTGGCTAAAAGATGGGATTAGTAAAGAAGAAGAAAAGGATTTTTTAAATTTTTTTGAAATTTTAAAAAAAGTGCCGGGAGTTGAATCTTGTCATATTGGAAAACCAGCCGCGACAAATCCAAGACCAGTTGTAGATAATACTTTTTCATACCATATTATGCTCACTTTTGCCAATATTGAAGCAATAACAAAATATGAAACCCATCCAAATCATTTAGCAGGTATTGATCAATATAGTAAGTATTGGAATAAAGTGGAAGTAAAAGATACTCTACTAGGAGAGTAGTTCGTTTAAGTAGTTTATGGAGAACTTAATAGTTCTCCATAAACTACTTAACTTCGATATGCTGGGAAGTATCTGGTTTGTCTTGATCATCTTTATCCTTCCTTTCGACCGTTATCGTACACTCTGTTAGTAATGCTGCCATTGCTCCGACTGCTGCAAATATGGGGGCAAATATGAGTCCGATAGCACCCACTGTAACAGGAAAACTCATAATTTCTTTCCCTGATTTATCAGAAATACTGATCTTCGTTACGTTTCCATCAGCAATGAGTTCTTTAATCTTCTTTAATAGATTTTCACCAGTAATCGAAAATGTTTCTTTAATACTCATAATGTTTTGATTTTTAATTGATGACTTTTAAATATAACCATTTTTCATCAGTAATTATAGTGAAAATTTTAAAAGCGGTGTTCACGTTTAAATTCATTAAATCTGGATTTATTTTTACCATCTACCCTTGATGCTACCGCCCATATTGCTGCGGGCAACCAACCGATAAGTGTACACTGCAAAATCAAACATAAAATTCCAGAAAAAATTTTCCCTCTTAAAAAAAAGGACAACCAGGGTAATAATACAGCTATTAAAATCATATCTTCTATTTTTAAACTTGTTCAAATATAAATTCTATTTTACTGGACATTCGCTGGTTTTAGGTAAGACTATTGAAAATATCGGCGAATACATGCTATTAAAAGGTAAAAGAAGTGTGCGATAATGGACCATGATTTACTTCAATTCAATCAGCTCGCTTAAAATATGACCATCCCACCTATACTTGATTTGGCTTTTAGTCTCCATATAATTAGGCTCATCCAAATTGTCATCGATATTCTCAGCCTCTACTATTTTTTTATAAATCATCGTCGGATCGCCTTTATGTTCTGAAGGGAATAAAATTGTTTCGTCACGATAGAATACTCCTGCATCAGAAATGGTCATTTTACTTGGAAAATGAATGAGTTCTTGACCATTCCACGCAAAATAGTAATATTGGGTAGCTATCCCACATGCTTCACCTAAAAAAGCTGAACGATGAATATTTTTAATATTTTTTAACCCCATTGCTCCTAAGATCTTAGTATCGGTACCAGTTTGATCGTTTACTTCTGCTTGATATGAAGCGCGAGCAATGACTTTTTTTTCTCGATCAAAGACTTTGATCTCAGCATCATAGTAAGATGCTGAATTTTCTGTAGATGGTCTAAATTTTTTAAAACCATAAATGAATTGTTCGCCATCTTGATTTTGTATACTATTAAGAGCTAACAAACCTAGCCAGATGAAACCTTCTTTTTTAACATTATCTTTTACATAGCTTATTTTATGCCATGGAGCATAAAATCCTCTTACTGTACTACCATTGTATCCATCACTTTTAATTATAACCATTTTACCTTCTTGAAGAGAATCTACTAATTTAGATTTTGTATCTGCATATTCTCGAATATAAGCCATTTCAGCAAAGACATAAGTTGTGTCACCTTTTTGAAGATTCCATAAGTTATACTCTTCGTTTAAAGCATAAGCGGCAGGTTGCTCCTGTGCATGAATCAATAAAAATGCTAAGGAAGATATCAATACCGTGATTATTTTTTTCATTTTTTATTAACTAATTTTCAGTTGTAAAATTTATTTAGTGTGTAAAATCCCAATGTTAATTACAAATCTGAGTCCAAAAAAATAGTTGCGTTTTGACTATCTATTTTTCAATAATAATTTTATCAACAATGAAGATTTTATACTATAATCAGTGGGATAGGCATAAAAATGCCTCAAAAAATGTTTGTTTTTTGAGGCATTTTTATATTTTACGAGATGAATTAAGATAAACTCGCCAAGCTTTCTGCCAATATTTTCATCTTGGATTCAGCATCAGCTTTTTTATTTTGTTCATTTTGAATAATTTCAGGTTTCGCATTTTGAACGAACCTTTCATTCGATAATTTCTTGTCTACAGAAGACAAAAAGCCTTTTAAATAGTCAATTTCTTTAGTTATCCTTTCGCGTTCAGCGTCCACATCTATGTTTTCTTCAAGAGCGACATAACATTCTTCTTTACCTGCCAAGAAACTAACTGCTCCAATGACTTTCTCTTGTACAAAAGTTAATTGCTCAATATTGGCCAATTTGATGATGCTTTCTTGATAATTTGTAAAATCAATCTCTGTCGCATTGATCGCAAGGGGTAAAGCAATCTTAGGAGAGATTTGTTTGGTATTGCGGATATTCCGAACTTCAGATATAATCTGTTGTACAAAAGTAAACTCTTTGATGATTTTTTGATCGATATCACCTACGGTAGGATATTCAGCAACGATAATACAATCTTTCACATCGCGTTGTCCAAACAATTCATCATGCCATAATTCTTCAGATAAGAAAGGCATAAATGGATGTACTAGTGTCAGTATACGTTTGAAAAATCCTTTTACGACTTCAAACGTTTCCGTTTCAATAGGCGCCTGATATGCTGGCTTTACCAATTCTAAGTACCAAGCACAGAAATCATCCCATATCAATTTATAAGTTGACATCAAGGCATCCGATAGGCGATAATGGTTAAAATGATCTTCTATCTCGATTAATGTAGCATTAAATTTACTTTCAAACCATTTTGCAGCAGTTTTCTGAGCTTCAGTGGCAGGAGTATTTGTGGTCTCCCATCCTTTAACTAAGCGAAATGCATTCCAGATTTTATTCGCAAAATTACGACCTTGTTCACAATACGACACATCAAACATTAAGTCATTTCCAGCAGGAGAAGACAGCAACATACCTACACGTACACCATCTGTTCCGTATTGTGCCATTAATTCGATAGGATCAGGAGAATTACCCAATGATTTAGACATTTTACGACCTAGTTTATCACGAACGATACCAGTTAAATATACATTTTTGAAAGGAGCTTTACCGGTATATTCATGTCCCATAATCATCATACGTGCTACCCAGAAAAATAGAATTTCAGGAGCTGTAACCAGATCATTGGTAGGATAGTAATAATTAAATTCTTCATTTTGAGGATTGCGAACGCCATCAAAAACCGACATTGGCCATAAACCAGATGAAAACCAAGTATCAAGAACATCTTCTTCCTGACGGATATTTGATGAAACTTTTCCCTGTGATTCAAATTCTGTAATAGCTTCAGCTTCAGTTTTGGCAACCACCCATTCATTTTTCTCATTATACCAAGCTGGTATACGTTGTCCCCACCATAATTGGCGGGAAATACACCAATCTTTGACATTTTCCATCCAATGTTTATAGCTGGATGTAAATTTATCAGGAATTAGATTAACCTCTCCACTGACAACATAATCAAGTGCTGGTTGTGCCAATTTATCCATTTTGCACCACCATTGCATCGATAGCTTGGGTTCAATTGCAGCATCCGTACGTTCCGAAAAACCTACTTGAGACTTATAATCTTCGATTTTTTCGATTTGACCTACTTCTTCTAAAAGTTTTGCAATCTTTTTACGAGCGATAAAACGGTCTTCACCTACTAATATTTGAGCATGAGCATTTAATGTTCCATCATCGTTTAATAAATCGATAATCTCTAAATTATGCTTTTGACCTAAAGCATAATCATTTAAATCGTGAGCAGGAGTTACTTTAAGACAGCCCGTTCCAAATTCTATGTCCACATATTCATCTACTATGATTGGAATCTCGCGATTTATTAAAGGGATGATTACCGTTTTACCTTTTAGGTGCGTATAACGTTCATCATTAGGATTGATACAGATGGCAGCATCTGCCATAATTGTCTCTGGACGAGTCGTAGCAATGATGATAAATTCATTCGAATCCTTAACCTTATAACGGATATAATATAATTTTTGATTGACTTCTCTACGGATCACCTCTTCATCAGATAACGCTGTTTTTCCTTGAGGATCCCAGTTTACCATACGGACACCACGGTAGATATATCCTTCTTTATAGAATTTAATAAAGGTATCGATAACTGATTCAGAAAGATCGGCATCCATCGTGAATTTAGTGCGCTCCCAATCACAAGAAGCACCTAATTTTTCTAATTGCTTTAAGATAATACCGCCATATTTTTCTTTCCATTCCCATGCATGTTTAAGAAAATCTTCACGAGATAATGATTTTTTATCAATTCCTTGTTCTTTTAGCATAGCTACAACCTTAGCTTCGGTAGCAATAGAGGCATGGTCGGTACCAGGGACCCAACATGCATTTTTACCTTGCATACGTGCGCGACGAATCAATACATCTTGAATAGTATTGTTCAGCATATGTCCCATGTGCAATACGCCAGTGACGTTTGGAGGAGGCATTACGATAGTATAAGGTTCACGCTCATCGGGTGTAGAACGGAAAAATCCATTCTCCATCCAATAGCTGTACCATTTGTCTTCAGCTTCTTTAGGATTGTAAGTTTTTGCTATACTCATGATAATTTTTTTTCAAAATCGTTTGCAAATTTAACGATTTTAGTTGTTTTATAGAAGTTTAATATTGCTATTTCAAAAAATGGTTTTTGGACTGTTTTTCAAGATTTATGCAAAGAGCAAATTAGGTCTAATGGAGGTTACCGTTGCACGATTTCGTATTGGCTGCTGAATTGAGGTTTAACTTATTGATCACTTGGTTTTTATTTTTCCATCTCATCTTAAAGAATCATCTTATGAAATTATTGATGATATCGTAATATTTTTATAACATAATCTTCACAATTCAATCAACTATTATTGAAATAGCGTACATTTGCGTGTTTTAATTAAATACTACAAATGAACAAAATTGCCAGTGAGTTGAAGGCCTTGACTCAGTATTTTTTATTTTGGCTTATCATATGCTTTATTGATCGATTAATTTTTATAACTGCTTTTTATGATAAAATTGGATCTAAACACTTCTTTGATGTTTTTAAAATCTATTATCATGGCCTGAGTTTAGATTTTTCAGCAGTATCATACATCTGTGTTATTCCTTTTGTTATTTATTGTATCTTATCTTTTATACCACATAAACACTTTAAAAGAAAAGTTTTAGATATTTATACCATTAGTTTATTGGTCCTTTACTTTGTTGTATCTTTTATTAATATCAACATTTACAGAGAGTGGGGAGATAAGATTTCAAAGCGGGCCATTGATGCTTTCTTGGCATCACCTTCAGGGGCAGTAGCTTCTGCTGAATCGACACCTGTTTTTTTTCCTGTTTTTGGCATGATCATAGGTATTGTGGTAGGTTATTTTTTATATCGATGGATGTTTAAAAAAGTTCACTTTTATAACATCAAATTGCCACGTCAGAATACGATCAAATTGATATTAGGAGCCCTGTTGTTATTTACCTTTATAAGAGGTGGATATGGAAGAGCTACTCTAAACCCCAGTAAAGCTTATTTCTCTGAACAAAGTTTTTATAATCATGCTGCGGTAAATACGCAATGGGCCTTATTACGTGATTATTTCTCTCAAAGCACCCGTTTAAAGAGTCCCTATCATTTTTATGATGATCAGTCACAGGTACATGCTATATTAAAACCTGCATTCCAATCAAATCCAGATTCATCTGTTTCAATACTGACTACAAAGCAACCAAATATTGTTGTCATTATGTTGGAAAGTTTTGTGGGTGGTTTGATTGAATCCATGGGTGGAGAAAAAGGAATTACCCCAAATTTCGAAAAGCTCATTAATCAGGGTGTATTTTTTGATCATGTGTATGCCGCTGCAGATCGATCAGATAAAGGTATGATTGGTATCTTTAGTGCTTTTCCTGCCCAAGGACCGGAAAGTATTATTAAGTATATCGATAAACATGAAAACTTACCCGCAGTTGGTCAAGAACTTAGCACCGCAGGTTATCATGGATCATTTTATCATGGTGGGCAAAGTGAATTTTATAATTTTAAGTCTTACATGCTCATGCATGGCGTTTCGAAAGTAGTTGATAATGCTAACTTTGGCGTAGATGCGGCAAGAGCATCATGGGGAGTTTATGATCATATTGTTTTCAAGCGAATGTTGCATGATTTTGATACTGAAAAAACTCCCTTTTTCTCCACTATTTTTACATTAATCAATCACGAGCCCTTTAACTTACCGGATGGTTATAAATTTGGAACTAAAACCAATGCTGATAAATTTAGAAGTACAGCTTTTTATACAGATTCTGTAGTGTATGACTTTATCAATCAAGCAAAAAGTAAAAGCTGGTACAAAAATACGTTATTTGTTGTCGTTGCAGATCATGGGCATCGACTTCCTGCTGAAAAATGGGAGTTGTCAAATCCGCATCGCTTTCATATTCCGTTATTATTTTTTGGCGACGTTATTAAACCTGAATTTAGAGGTAAGAAAATTGAAAAAATTGGTAACCAGACTGATATAGTAGCCACTTTGCTTCATCAGTTAAATCTTCCTTCGGAAAGATACCATTGGAGTCGAGATCTGCTCAATCCCACAACTCCTCAAATCGCATTTTACAATTCCAAAGATGCCTTTGGTGTGATTACGCCTGAGCAGGTTGTCAGTTTCGATAATGTAGGAAAAATCATTAATTATAAACAACATAGTGATTATTCCCAATCGAAAACAGATAGTTTGCTGAATATCGGAAAAGCTTATTATCAGGAAGTGTACAAAGAGTTTTTAAAATATTAGCTAGTAAAGATGATAAAGTTGAAAGGTTCATTTGCTCCCTATTTGGGTCTGTTGATTCGATTCCTGATGTTGCTGTTGATTTACGCTTTTTTGAGATTAGGATTTTATTGGTTTAATTATTCGTTATTTCCGAATATCAGTGCAGATCAATTGTTATACATGTTTTGGGGAGGAGTTAAATTTGATATTGTAGCATTATTATATTTAAATGTGCTCTATCTATTGATGCAGATTATACCAGCTCCATTTAAATATAGTACAACTTATCAAAATATCGCGAAAAAGATTTTTATCATCACCAATTCAATAGGAATTGCCTTAAATCTAGCTGATTTTGCATATTATCCCTTTACGTTGAAGAGAACAACTGGGACGGTCTTCGACCAGTTTTCGCATGAACAAAATCTAGGATCTTTAGCTCTTGATTTTTGTATGGATTATTGGTATCTTTTTGTACTACTAGCAGTATTGATATATATACTGGTCAAGATCTATGATCTAGTATATATAGTCAGACCGAAATCTTTCAAGTGGACTGCATATGGTATTCAAACCGCTTGTTTTTTATTTGCTATTTTTCTATTTATAGGTGGAGTTCGCGGAGGATGGGCACATAGTACTAGACCCATTACATTGAGTAATGCAGGGGACTATGTAACAAATCCTGAAGAGATGAATATTGTGCTGAATACGCCTTTTAGCTTAATGAAAACATTGAAAGCTGTTAATCTAAAACCTATTCAGACTTATACCCCAAAAGAATTAACAGCGATATATAATCCGATCCATTATCCACAAAGTAAAGAGCCATTCAAAAAGATGAACGTCGTGTTTTTAATTTTGGAAAGCTTTGCTAAAGAACATTTCGGTGAGTTAAATAAAGATATTCAAGACGGAAAGTATAGAGGGTATACACCATTTTTAGATTCATTGATACGTGAAGGTTTTACATTTGAACATACCTATGCAAACGGACGTAAATCTATCGATGCGCTTCCCTCTGTTATAACCGGTATTCCTTCGATAGGGGAGCCATTTGTATTATCAGTGTATTCGGGCAATAAAACCACTAGTATTGCTAAATTATTGGGAGATGAAGGCTATGAGACAGCATTCTTTCATGGAGCTCCAAATGGTAGTATGGGATTTTCAGCTTACATGAAATTAGCAGGTATTCAACATTACTATGGTAAAAATGAATATAATAATGATGCAGATTTTGATGGTATATGGGGCATTTGGGATGAACCTTTTATGCAGTATATGGCAAAGGAAATCAATACCTTTAAGCAACCATTTTTTGCCAGTTTCTTTTCACTATCCTCACATCATCCTTTTAAGGTTCCAGCAAAGTATGAAGGAGTTTTTCCAAAAGGACCTTTACCTGTACAGGAACCAATCGGATATACGGATAATGCCCTGCGTCAATTTTTTAAAACTGCATCTAAAATGTCTTGGTACAGAAATACCTTGTTTGTCATCTGTGCAGATCATGCAACTGTAAGCGCTTTGCCAGAATATCAAACAGCTGCAAATAGCTTTGCTATTCCGATTATTCTATATACTCCAGGAGGGGAATTAAAAGGAAGAAGTGATAAGTTAGCACAGCAAATTGATATTATGCCAACCGTTTTGAATTATTTGCATTACGATAAACCTTATTTTGCTTTTGGGTTTGATGCATTGAACCCTACAAAAGAAAATTTTGTCGTGAATAATAATGCAGGAATTTATAATTTTTACTACAAAGATTATCTGTTGATTAATGATGGGAGAAAAAATCTATCATTACATAATCTTAAAGATGACCGTTTCATGAAACAAGATCTATTAAAACTTTCACCAAGAGTTTTAGATACGATGGAAACCAAGTTCAAGGCTTTTGAACAACAGTATAACAACAGGATGATTGACAATAAACTTATTTACGAAGGCGAATAAAAAACAGGGAATGAGTGTTAAGCTCAAACGAGCTATTATTTAATCACTATTCATGTGTGTAAATATGTCAATTTGTAAGTTATTTAGCCCGTTAACTACAACCGTAATCCTTATCTTTGTACTATGTCTGAACACACTATTTTGGAACAAGAAACAATTGTGGCCTTAGCTACAGCAAGTGGTAATGGTGCTATCGCAGTTATTCGTCTCTCAGGAAAAGATGCAATTGTGATTACCAATCAGGTATTTAGAGGAAAAGATTTATTAAAACAACCCTCACATACCCTTCATTTTGGTACAATTCGTGACGGTCAGGAGATCATTGATGAAGTGTTGGTTTCACTATTTGTTGGTCCCAATTCCTATACTAAAGAAAATGTGGTAGAAATTTCTACACATAATTCAAAGTATATTATTGAAAGAGTCATGAGCTTACTGATTAGAAAGGGAGCTCGCGCTGCTAAAGCTGGAGAGTTTACACTTCGTGCTTTTTTGAATGGTGGTATGGACCTTTCTCAAGCAGAGGCAGTTGCGGATTTGATTGCCTCAAACTCTGCCGCTTCTCATCAGATTGCGATGCAGCAAATGCGGGGAGGTTTCTCCAATCAATTGAAAAAGTTAAGGGACGACTTAATCCATTTTGCATCCTTGATCGAATTGGAATTAGATTTTTCTGAAGAAGATGTTGAATTTGCAAACCGCGATCAATTGAAAAATCTGATCAAAGAAATTAATCGGGTAGTAAGCCAATTAATCTCATCCTTTGAACAAGGAAACGTACTGAAGAATGGAGTGCCAGTAGTAATTGCGGGTAAGCCTAATGTGGGTAAATCGACTTTATTGAATGCTTTATTAAATGAAGAGCGCGCCATTGTATCCGATATTGCAGGTACTACAAGGGATACTATTGAAGATGAAATAAATATTAAAGGGATTACATTTCGATTTATTGATACGGCTGGTATCCGCGAGACAATCGATGTGATCGAAGCCAAAGGTGTAGAGCGAACACGCGAGAAAATGAAGCAGGCACGTTTGATCATCTATCTATTTGATCCGACCCAAGATCAAGTGCAAGATATTCAAAATCAGATCACTGAAGTTTCGGTATTAAATATTCCGTTTGTTACGATTATTAATAAAGCAGATTTGCTTACACAAGAACAAAAACTACAATTTGATCTCCTTAAACCACTATATATATCTGCAAAAGAGCAAATAGGGGTGGAAGAACTTAAAGATGAACTATTGGCACAAGTAAATCTGGCGAATTTAAATACGGATGATGTTCTAGTGACCAACATTCGACATGTAGAAGCTTTGCAACATACCCGTTCATCCTTAGAACGTGTGCTGTATGGTATTGATAATCCTGTAACATCCGACTTTTTAGCCATGGATATTCGTCAATCTTTATATCACTTAGGAGAAATTACAGGATCTGTTTCAACAGATGATTTACTTGATAATATATTTTCAAAGTTCTGTATCGGGAAGTAATTTGAGAGCTCTTTAAGAAACTTACTCTTACTCCGAATATATGTTTGATAAAAGTTTACCAAAGTAATACAATATCTTTCCAATAATCGATGAAGATGTTGAAAATACAAAAAAGGCCGTTTAAGATTAATCCTAAACGGCCTTTTTTGTATAATATTAGTTTTAAAAAGATTCTTTGGATCTTGCAATTTACATATTCAATGCTGAGACGTTTACACCAACTTCTCGGATATGCTCATCTTAACGGAACAAGTTGCAGTTTATATCAGCGTAAATATAAGTTTATGTTTACCTGAGCCTAGTTGTATAGTTGCTTGGTCTTTTACATTGGTTGGGGTATAAAATGTAGCTGTAGTATTAGCTGGTATCACAATATCATAGGTTATAGTCTTCTTGTTTTTTTTCCATTTAGAGATAATGGTGCCATAAGCTGATCGATGCATTACTTCAGATTGATCAAGCGCATTCGGGAATATCGGTTTTAATAAAATATGTTTAAATCCCGGTTGAGAAGTGTCAGGTAAAATACCTCCCAGAGACTTAAAGAACCAACCGCCTATTTCACCAAACATCATATGGTTATCCGATATATCCCTTTCAGCTTGCAGATCCCAATTCTCCAGCAATGTTGTAGCTCCATTCACAACCCACCAGCCCCATGAAGGGTAAGTGTCCTGTACAGCCACTTGATATGCCGTTTCCTCATAACCATTATTTTTTAAAGCATTTAATAAAGCTTTTGCTCCTAGCACACCAACATCCAGATGAAAATCTGTTTCTTGAACTTTTTTGTTCAGATTGGCGGCTACCTGAGATTTCATATCCTCAGGAACAACGTCCCAATGCAACGGCATACTTAATTCTGTTTGCGTTCCGCTTGCATAAATTCCAGTTGATAGATCTAAAAATTTATTATTGATGGCATTTTTGATTTTTTTACTTAAAGCATCATATTTCACATAATCATCCTGTTTGCCAAATAGCTTCGCTGCAGATGCCAATATGGTCGCATCAACGTAGAAATAGATAGAAGAGGTAAGTTCAAGATTGGATGTTGATTTTACAGGTACCCAGTCTCCTCTACCAAAGGTAGTCAGTCCCTCTGGGCTTATGCGGGACACGTAGTTAACATAGCGTTTTATATTTTCATAACAATCCTCCAATAGCCTACTATCTCCGTAAAACAGATATATTTGCCATGGGATAATGGCGATTGTACTGGTCCAGTCCAACCCATTTGCAGTGCCATATCCCCATCCTCCTGTGGGAATAATATCGGGCAGTACCCCATTGGGTTGTTGTTCATCGCGATGATCAGCTAACCATTTTTCATAAACTGTAATACCATCAAAATTGTATAGAGCAGTTTCAATAGCGAGATGTCCATCGCCTGTCCAACCATTTTTTTCTCTTTGTGGACAATCTGTTGGATACCCCATTAAATTAGAAAGATAAGCGTTATTGGTTACTTTCCAAAGATCATTGACCAGTTTCGAAGATGTCTTGACTTCGCCAATTGCATCAACATCACTATGCATGAAATAAGAAGTAATTTTTAAATCTTGAAGTGCAACAGGTTCTGTACTGGTTATCTCAACATAGCGAAATCCCTTATAATTAAATTTAGGAGTGAATTTATCCTCCTTTCTACCACTTAGAGTGAAGATATCCGTTTGGAAGGGATCTGTAGCCTTATCGCCGCGAAAATAAACATCGATATTAGCTAAATTAATTCGACCACGATCATTCAGACGTTCTCCATGTTTTATTTTCAGTATCGTTCCAGCAGCTCCTTTTGCTTTCACTTCTGTTACACCTGCCATATTTTGACCCATGTCAAATACATAAGTTCTATTATCTATTTTTTTGATGGAAATTGGTGAACAGGGGGTGATTAATCGAATTGGTACTGTTTGTTGAGAAATAATAAGATCTGCCGGAGCGCTCCGATATTTCACACCTTTCCATTTTGAGTCATCAAAATGAGCTTTATTCCAACCATCCTGTTCTAATCTTGCATCATAGTGCTCGCCCGTATAAATACTATTATAAGTGATCGGTCCAGCAGAAGTTTTCCAATCTTGCTCAGATACAATCGTTTCTTCGGTACCATCTGTATAGACGATACGCAAATCCATGCAAAATGCCGGACGATTTCTCCAAGGTGCTTTATCGAAATCCCATACTGCCAGAGATTGGTGATTGTACCAACCATTTCCCAGAATAACACCAATAGCATTTTCACCCGATTGCAATTGTTTTGTGACATCATGTACAACGTATAGTGTGCGTTTGTCGAAACGCGTATACATCGGATCAAGCATGTTTTTACCCACCTTTTCTCCATTTAGAGACAGCTCATACAACCCTGCTGCCGCAATATATGCTCGTGCAGATTGAATTGTTTTTTTTATTTCAAATGCCTTTCTGAAGTATGGAGCTGCTTTGTGATGGATGTCGTGATGGTCACTAATCCATGAACCTTTCCAATTCGATCGTCCCATCATCCCAGTTTCAAAAGTGGAAACTTGCGAAGAAGTTGGTTTTCCGTCTTTGTCCCACACATTCACTTTCCAATAATACTTTGTTAAGGGATTAAGCTTTTTACCCTTATATACAGCAATAATATCCGATTTGAGCTGCTTCCCGGTATTCCAACTTTCACCGATATTATGAGTAACAGCTATTGAATCTGTTCCAATAACGATTTGATATGCCGTTTGCATAGCGTCTTGCCGGGTATCTTTAAGCATCCATGTCAATCTGGGATTTGGAATATCTATACCCAAAGGATTGCTGAGATGTTCGCATTTCAGTCCTATCGGTTCACAAATGTTTACATTCTCTTGTGCATATAGATGAGTATGTATGACTAGGTATGTAATAAATAAGGCTATCTTCATTCTAAATGGTTTATTATCCTCTCTTATTGAATAAGCAATCGCTTCATCGAGTATTTGAGATGGTCAGTTTGGTTTATATCTAATGTAAAAATACATTTTTACTTAAATATTTAACAATGCTAATGCGATTTAGTGATTAAATAAATGGTTTATCCAAATTTTAATGATTTTTATCATTCTGATTCAAGTAATCTTTTAGCCGATCAATCGCGGTTAATAGCAGATCGTTTTGTAACTTATTTAATATATAAGGAAAACATATACTGACCATAAAATCTGGTTATTTTTTGTAAATAATGCTTCTAGCTAACGATAAACAAGATAAATCAGGTTTTATATGATGGTCTTTGGTTGCTATGATATGTGTATTTATGAAATGTCTTAATATACAGTAGTTTGAGTCAAACAATATTTTTTCTATATTAGAAAGTATAAACTAAACAAAAACCTAAAATCAGCTGATTTTTACTTAAGGATAACATGAAAACTGAAAAGTAATAAGCTATTCAATTAACCATAACTTCATAGCGTTTTCATGTGATCTCTGAAAAATTGGGGCTACTGTATGATCATGAATAGACAAAAATTTCTTAAAACGTCAACATTACTAGCTGCGTCGGCATTATTATTTAAAGGAACTCAAGGGCTTGCTCAAACAAAAGCAATCCGTATTGGGGTGATCGGTGTGAATGGAATGGGGTGGTCTAACTTAATGGCTATATTACAAAATAAAAATGTGGTCTGTACAGCACTGTGCGATGTCGATGAGAATGTGCTTAAAAAGCGTATTGCTGAACTGGATAAACGTAATATAAAAGTTCAATCTTATATTGATTACCAGGCATTGTTAAAAGACCAAAATGTAGATGCTGTCATTATTGCGACGCCCGATCATTGGCATTGTTTGATGATGGTAGATGCTGTAAAAGCAGGTAAACATGTTTATATAGAAAAACCAATAGGCAATTCGATCAAAGAATGTGAGGTCATGGTGAGTGCTGCTCAGAAATACAATGCCATTGTTCAGGTAGGGCAGTGGCAAAGAAGTCAACAGCATTTTGAAGATGCGATGAAATTTTTACATGGTGGCAGTCTAGGTAAGGTGCGGATGGTTAAAGTGTGGGCATATCTAGGTTGGAAGAAAGATGTTCCAATTGTACCAGATACCGCAATTCCATCAGGAGTACATTATGACCGTTGGTTAGGTCCCGCTCCGAAAAGACCATTTAATATGAATCGCTTTCATTTTAATTTTCGTTGGTTTTGGGATTATGCAGGCGGCTTGATGACAGATTGGGGAGTACATATGCTTGATTTTGCACTCATCGGGATGAAAGTTTCTGATCCACGCTCTATTATGGCAGCTGGAGGTAAATTTGCCTACCCAGAGGATGTCGAAGAAACTCCTGATACCTTGACCACTTTGTATGAGTTTGATGGGTTCAATGTGCAGTGGGAGCATGCCATTGGGATTGATCAAGGTCCTTATAATAAAGGGCATGGAGTCGCTTTTATAGGTAACAACGGAACTTTAGTGCTCAATCGACAAGGTTGGGAAGTATTGCCCGAAGGCAATCGAATGCAAGGAGTTCCACTACAAAAAGCAAAAGACGATGGATTGGAAAGACATATGAACAATTTTGTGGAAGCGATCTTTGCTCAAAACAAAGCTATACTCAAAGCACCAATTGAAGCTGGTGCACATATTGCTGTTTTATCACAAATGGGAAATATTGCTTATAGAACAGGCAAAAAGTTGTATTGGAATAAAGATAAACAACAATTTTCAGATAAAGAGGCCAATAGATACTTAGCTGCAGCTTACCATAACGGCTATACATATCCTAAAATTTAGATTTAGTAATCTTAGGATGTTTATTTAAACTAAACCTGTAGCGGAAAACCGTTATTAGTAAAAAGTTTAATGACATCAATAAAAATCATACAGATCAGAAATATTAAAATATAAACCTAAAAAGGACTTAACCAAGTAAATTCTAATTATGAATAGGAGAGATTTTATAGATAAAAGTGTGAAGGCTAGTTTGGCTTTTACAATTGTTCCCCGATCGGTATTGGGAGGAGTAAATTTTATAGCACCTAGTGATCGGATCAACCTGGCATATATCGGAGTAGGTAAGCAGTCTTATACCCTTATGAATGGGTTAGCGAATTGTATAGAGGTATTGATCCATGCGGCATCTGATGTCGATTCTAAAAAGTTGAATAATTTTATTTTAGAGACGACTAAAACACAGACAAATTTGAAAAAACCATCTATCCAAATGAAAGGTTATGGGTTATATCGCGAGCTGTTGGAACGTAGGGATATCGATGCTGTGGTCATTGCTACTCCCGATCATTGGCATGCACAAGTTGCTGTAGATGCAGCTCGCGCAGGAAAGGATATCTATTGCGAAAAACCACTAGCATTGACCATTGCCGAAGGCCGAGCGATGGTTAATGCGAGTAAAAAGTATGATCGAGTTTTTCAAACAGGAAGCATGCAAAGATCTTCTTACAATTTTAGACAAGCAGTGAATCTGATACGAAATGGATATATAGGGCAGGTGAAGGAAGTCAACGTCGCCATAGGAGAACCGGTGAAACAATGTGATCTACCAACGATGCCAGTTCCAAAGGAACTGGACTGGGATATGTGGGTCGGACCATCTATGTATCGTGGATACCATCCGATATTAGCCCCAACGCTGGAAGATCCAGAGTGGGCTGGTTGGAGATGGTACCGCGATTTTGGTGGTGGTTATATTGCAGATTGGGGTGCGCATATGTTTGATATCGTGCAATGGGCTTTGGATATGGATCAAAGCGGACCAGAATTATTTCTCCCCCCTAAAAAACCGATGGCTCAACATGGCCTTTCATTTATTTATAAAAATGGTGTAAAGGTCAATCATACGCCTTGGGGAGAGCACAATGCTATACAGTTTATCGGTACAGAAGGTAAGATAGAAGTGAGCCGTTCCTTTCTCCGAACAAGTCCAGAGCGTTTAGCCTCTCTTAAGTTGACTGCACAAGATAAACTTGTTTATCACAGTGATAATCATTATCAAGACTGGATAGATGCCATTAAGAAAAGGTCAAAACCTATATGTGACGTTGAGATTGGGCATCGTACAAGTTCGGTTTGTAATGCCGTAAATATTGCATATGAATTGCAAAAGGATTTAAATTGGAATCCTGAAAAAGAGGAGTTTAATGATTATTCCGCTAACTTAATGAGGAGTAGATCATATCGGGGAGAATGGGATTTTAATGCATTTTAAAGAAATCAAGTGATTTTCCGTGCGTCCCAAGATCGCTGCTGCTTCTTTGGGACAGATACATAGACGATATTTATTTTTCATTGTAAGTTTACTTTGAGGGATGATCTTTTGACCAGATCATCGTGTGAATGAATATGGATGGTGTGGTACCGTACACAGACATTCCATCTCAAACTATCTGCTAGGCAAGGATCAAGCATTCATACCGTATGGGTAAGGCTTGTTTGCCTATGTGCGGTATTGACATCGGGTAAGAGTATAGTAAGTGCATGGTAAGTGTATCAAACACCCTGTTTTAATACTCTATCTATGCACTATCTATGCTTTACATATGCATATGCCATGCTTTATCTATGCATAGCATCTACTTGACCGATCCGGTATGACGTTTCAATTTTTGCAAAGCAGGTTTGATTCCTCTCCAGAAAAATGCTGTTATTGGTTATTGGTGTACTGAAATAAGTTTTTCCTATAGAAATCAGTTTTATTCCTGATGATTTAGATTTTTATGGCCTAGGATGAAGTAAAACGGTATCATTATTCCCCATATTTCAGCCTATCTCCACTTTTGGACCTACTGCTCTTGGATGGATGGCCATCTTCGTAGTGTCAAAACAATAATGTCATGGCAAGAGGAGAAAGTTTAATCAAATTCAATGGAACGATCGGTGATCTTTCCTTTTACAAATCAAAAAGTGCGAGTTACCGAGCACGGATGAAAATACGACATGTCGAACAGATCAGCATTTCCATTCTACTGGGACCCGAAGCCATCTTGCTTCATGAGTCCTATTATTAATGGTGGGCATGTTTTTTTGAGTATTATTGTAAAAAAAGATATCATCCAATCACTCTGGGATATCTTTTTTTTGGAGCTTAAATTTTAGAATTTGGAACGATAGGTCATCGTACAATTGGAAATTAATTTGAAACAGCGATAATGCTTTCAAATACTTTATCCATAAAGAGTACCGTATCCATATTTTTTTCATACTTCCTATGCTCAAAGAGAAGTTCAAAATTGCCGTTATATTTCATTGCAACAAGTTCAAATTTGCGTAGTTCTAACCAGCTTGGGATCTCCTCTATAGCGGGTACTGCACAGGTGATGGTTTTAAAATTCCCTTGTTGCGTAATGATATAATGAACATGGACTGGAGTAGAGGTCTTTTTCGGGTAGCTGACCATAATGTTTTGTTTCATACTGAATATAAAAATGTAATAAATAGTTGATGCTGCTCACTACGAAGAGTCAGAATCGCTAAGTGCAGACGATCTGCCTAAAGCCAGAAAGATAGAAGGAGAGATGTCGTTATCAATGAACGAGGACGTAGCGTAATCTCAGTTTTTTAATCACATTTCTGTAAGATACTGAAATTAAGTTGAATAAACAAATTTCGGAACTTGACTATATATGAAAAAGATATTCTTATATAGGTGAAAAGATACTCAAAGTATTTGATAGGAAATCTTGGAAAATGAAAAGTATTTTTATTTCTAGAGTATTAGCTCTTAAATTGATATGGGTAAGTACAGGTCTACAGCTTGAATGTGAAACTCACGATGTTCAAGCCAAATACAGATAGGGAGATTGGGGCATGATTGTTAAGGATTAGTCTTTACATCATATCGGCTTAGATCTGGTCGGTAAGAGTTAAAAATAAAAAAAATTGATCAGCTCATGATAGCGGATCAATTTTATATATCATCATTTATTAAAATAATTTATTATATCATCCAGCGTAAGATACTTGCTCCCCAGGAAAATCCAGCTCCAAAAGCTGTAAGCATTACTAAATCTCCAGTTTTCATCAATTTAACATTTTCCCAAATACATAACGGGATAGTAGCTGCTATGGTGTTACCGAGATATTCAATATTGCTTAAAGTACGACCCTCCGGAATATTCAATGATCTACCTACAGCATCAATAATGCGTTGATTTGCTTGGTGGGGTACCACCCAGTTTACATCTTCAACCGTTATATGATTACGCTCCATTACTTTTGTACAAGCATCGCTCATGGATTGAACTGCTTTTTTAAATACCGTTTTTCCATCTTGGCGGAGGTATCTTTTTTGAGTATCGTTGTCCGCTAAACAGATCGGATATTGCGTTCCCCCAGCTTCAATATTTAAAAATGCACGTCCATCTCCATTACTTTGAAGATATGCATCCATGATGCCACCTTCTGTAGAAGGTTGCAAAAGCACTACACCAGCACCATCTCCAAATAAAATATTCGTTGATCGATCATGGATATCAACATAGGTACTGATATTATCAGCACCCACAATCAGTACATTTTTGTACCGACCTGTCTCTACAAGTGAGGCGCCCATATCCAAAGCATATAAAAATCCTGAACACGCTGCATTAATATCAAATGCCCAAACATGATTAAGACCTAACTTTTCTGCAATAATGTTTGCAGTTGCAGGCATCGGCATATCAGGAGTGGAGGTCGCGACTAAAATAGCGTCTACTTCATCCAGATTTTTACCATACTTTACAACAAGATCTTCAATCGCACGAACAGCCATGTCCGAAGTCGCCAATTCATCTTCTAAAATGCGACGTTCTTTGATACCTGTTCTTTTGATGATCCACTCATCATTCGTATCACATAATTTTTCTAAGTCAGAATTTGTTCGTTTATTTTGAGGGATGTAACCTCCAATTGCGGTAATTGCAGCGTAAAGTTTATTCGGGAGAGTTGTATTCATATATTATGGTTATCATATTCAAGTATGATCCGCCTTTTGTAATTTTAGTTTAATCTTATTTTATCGCCAATGCGTTTATTTATTGTTATAACCTTTATTAATCTTCCAAAAAAGACTTGTAAAGGAGGTGTAAAAATAGAATAATTTATACAACAGTATGAAAAATATTAAGATTGTGACAAAATCATTACGATGAGCCTCTTTTTTTGAACCGAATCGCAAAACGGTCTAGTATTGATACCGTCTTAATTTTAATGTTTAGAATTTAATTTTGATAAAGAGGATGTTTGCAAAATATATGAGATTATTGTAATGCGGATAAAACATGCTTCAAAACAGGTAGTTATCATGATCTTTCTCTTCAGTAATATTTTAAATTGAAACTTTCACTATGCATTTTTATGAAAAATATTTTTTAACACCTTTATATTAAAAACAGTTTGCTTAAATTGTTGTCAACTATTCGCATTATTAAATAAATATGGTAACACCATTTTCGATTCAAAGTCAGCTTGAAAATAGTCAAGTTAGATTAATTCCAGTTCAGCAAGATGACTTTGAAAGACTCTATGCTGTCGCTAAAGATCCTAGAGTATGGGAACAGCATCCCAATAAAAATAGATTTGAACGGTCTGTATTTGCAAATTTCTTTGAAGGCGCTCTGCTCAGTAAAGGTGCATATTTGATACAAAATAAACACTCAAATGAGATATTAGGAAGTACACGATTTTACAATTATAATGCAGACGAGAAAGCGATTTTCATTGGCTACACATTTTATGGCACAAAGACATGGGGTCAAGGTATTAATCCTCAAGTAAAAAAAATGATGCTTGATTATGTGTTCGATCACGTTGATATCGTTTATTTCCATGTTGGAAATACTAACGAGCGGTCTAAAAAAGCAATGGAAAAATTAGGAGCAAAAAAAGTCAGATTGGAAGAAGTAGCATATCATGGTGAACCTAATCGTATCAATGTACTTTATGCCATTAGAAAAGAAGCATATCGTGATAGATAGCCGTATTTTTGAAATGAATAAATTTACTGCATAAAGGAGTGTATTTTTATATTTGATCTGTTGATCTTGAGCTTAATCTAGTTTTCAGTATTTCTAGACTGATATTCATAAAGATTTCAAATACTATTATTGCTAGCCACTAGTAAACCTGCTGATATATATTGTTTTATGGTCTTGACCAAATTATAGTAGGTATTAAAATGATATGCTCAATGAGAATTGGAAATTATTTATTTTTTACAAAAATCAACAACAGTGTGCATTTTTTTTAAATGATTGCTAAGAGAGATTGAATAAGTTTGTAAAAAAAATAAAAAATACTTCTATTGATTATTATTATTACTGTATTGAAAATGTGGTAATGCTGTAACTGTTTCATATGCTAGTGCTTAGGTGTGAGAAAATAAGTTAAATTTGTATATAGCTTAATATGCAAATGGAAACTTACGGTAACCCAGTATTAAATCAACTACCTCAACATTTAAAACGTTATATCGTGCCACAGCACTATCAGCGTTACACAGCGATTGATCAAGCAGTATGGCGATATGTCATGCGACAAAACTATGCTTATCTCCGAGATATTGCCTATTATCCCTATATTCCCGGGCTTCGTAAAGCAGGATTGACTATTGAGGAAATCCCAAATTTGCAAGCTATGAATGATAGCCTCAAAAAGATAGGATGGGGAGCCGCAACCGTTGATGGATTTATACCCCCAGCGGCCTTTATGGAATTTCAAGCCTATCGGGTACTCGTTGTGGCTGCAGATATACGTCAGATTGAACATATTGAATACACACCAGCACCAGATATTATCCATGAGTCATCGGGGCATGCTCCAATTATTGGAGAACCTGAATATGCCGCATACTTGCAATATTTTGGAGAAATCGGTACAAAAGCGATGTTTTCAGAAAAGGATTTCGAATTGTATGAGGCCATTAGGCATTTATCTATTCTCAAAGAAAGTAGTAGTGCCACTATCAAGCAAATTGAAACGGCTGAGGGAAAACTATTTGATATCCAATCTAATATGGGGGAGCCTTCCGAGATGGCATTGCTTAGTAGACTACATTGGTGGACTGTCGAATATGGATTAATTGGGACTGTTGACGATCCCAAAATTTATGGTGCAGGATTGCTGTCGTCCATTGGTGAAAGCGCATCATGTATGCGTAAAGAGATTCCCAAATTACCTTATACTCTCAAGGCATTAGACTACTCTTATGATATCACTAAGCCGCAACCTCAATTATTTGTTACTTCAGATTTCAATCAATTGCGTGAAGTATTAGATCAATTTGCAAATACCATGTCATTTCGTATAGGAGGAAAATTAGGATTAGAAAAAGCTATTGCCTGCAAAAACCTGTGTACAATTGTATATAGCTCAGGCTTACAAATATCTGGTCTATTTCATCCAGGTATCGTCGATGAAACCATCGCATATATCAAAACAGTAGGACCTACCGCACTCGCATATCAAGATAAACAACTCATGGGGCATGGCAAGTCATACCATGCTGATGGATTTAGTTCCCCAGTTGGGCGTCTATCGGGATCTGATAAAGCATTTGAAGATTTCGATGAATCTGATATGAACCGTTATGGTATTGAGATAGATAAGGAGAGTATATTCCTATTCGAATCTGGGATTGAGGTAAGAGGAATAGTTCGTTCCATAGTGAAGCAAGATAACAAAATTCAATTGATTACTTTAGCACCTTGTCAGGTTATCGATAGTCGGTCTTGTCAGATCTTATTTGATCCCGAGTGGGGAACTTATGATATGGCAGTAGGTGAGCATATTGTCTCTGTTTTCTGTGGTGCAGCAGATAAAGAAGCCTATGAGCAAGGAGTCTCCGTATCTGCAAATAAAACAATTGTTCAAGAGCAGGATGAAGTTGGAAAAGCTAAAAATAAATTATATAGTTTAATTCGGCAACGTAGAAAAGGAGAATCGCAAATTTCATTAACAGAAATCTATGAAATGATTGCGCAAAATTTTTCAATGGACTGGTTAGCCTATGTCGAAACATTAGAATTGGCTGTACATGATCAACATGAACACTTAGCAAAGCAAATCGAAAATCGACTTCAAGAAATTATCAGTCATCATAAGCACTTGAGAAAATTAATTTTGGATGGCATACAATTAGCTAAAAATAATCAAATAGCATTGCTTCTTAGTAAATAACCTTTAGCTTTCTTTAGTGGTTAGCTTTAAAGTTTGAAAGTATA